>JAISLQ010000029.1 GCA_031290885.1 Acidaminococcales bacterium | reverse complement strand
TTGTTCCACCCTGAACGCGTCGCTGATCGAAAGCGAACTGTTCGGTTATGTCGACGGTTCCTTTACTGGCGCGGCCAAAGGCGGCAAACTCGGACTTTTCGCGGTGGCGGACACAGGGACCATCCTGCTGGACGAGATCGCGGAATTGCCGCTGAACATGCAGGCCAAACTTTTGCGGGTGCTGCAGGAAAGGAAAATCCGCAGGGTAGGCGATTTTAATGAAGAGGACGTTAATATCCGGGTGATTGCCGCCACCAACAAAGATTTATATACCATTGCCAAACAGGGCGACTTTCGGGAAGATTTGTATTACCGGCTGTCGGCCATGACGCTGGAAATACCCGGCCTGCGCGAACGCCGGGAAGACCTGGCGCCGCTCGCGGAGTATTTTTTGGCGCTCTGGAGCAAAAAGCACGGGCGCTACATGGGCATACAGCCTTACGCCTATGAAATGATGGAAAGTTATAACTGGCCGGGAAACGTGCGGGAACTTAAAAATGTTTTGTGGTTTTCGGCTTACGCCTGCAAAGGCAATATGATTTCCGAATTGCATCTGCCGAAATTAATGGCCGAGGGCGAACTGTCCCGCAATGTGGAAAAAGATATTATCGCCATGACCAACAACGCGAAGAATTTGAAAACATTTTTGGGCGAAGCGGAAAAAAGATTGCTTAAAGCAATGCTTTTGCGTTATGGTACAACATTGGCGGCAAAAAAGACGATCGCGGCCAAGCTGCAAATCTCGCTGGCGACTTTTTATAACAAACTCAAGCAGATTGACTTTGACGGGCAATAATAAAAATTTTTTCCGGCAATGTCCGACAGCTTAAAAGCTATATTTTCCTCGCTCTCTATTTCAATATTCCAGAAAATAATAACACATATTATAATATTTTAGAAACAACAGGCATGTAAGTAATTCTGAATATTCCAAAATAATGAGAGCTGGCGGGCTCTCTTTTTTTTGCATCATTTTTTTTGCGGTTGGCATGAATCTTGCATATATTTATAGTGCGGAAAGGGCGAAAAGAGGGGTTGCATTGGTTGCTGTGTTTTCGTGGGCAGGCAAAAAAGTATGGCAAGGGGTGAAAAAATGGGGATTGAACTAACGCGGGTGGAAGAAGACATGTTGCTTGGCAAGAACGGCGAAGCGTGCAAAGTGGCCATGGGCGTCCTGCTCCGGTTGGGCAACGCGCTGGGGGCGCGGGAGTTTGTCCAAGTTTCTTCGGTGCAGTGCATGGCGCATTATGGTTCTTTGCATGACGCCGGCTTGGAATGGCTGGAGAAGCTGGGCGATATGGGGGGGAGGTGCTGCGTGCCGGCAACGCAGGATCCGGCGTCCATTCCTTTTGAAGATTGGCAGGAGATGGGTTTTGACAAAGTTTACGCTGACAAGCAGCAACGATTGGCCGCTGCGGTAAAAAAGCTGGGCGAGGTACTCACTTGGAGCTGCACGCCTTACGCGGTGGGGCAGGTCCCCCGGTTTGGGCAGAATATAGCCTGGGCGGAGTCGTCGGCAGTCTCTTACGCTAATTCGGTAATTGGCGCGCGCACTAACAGGACGCCGGCCGGAATGGCGATCTGCGTCGCCCTGACCGGCCGCGTGCCGAAGGAACGCATGTATCTTGAAGAGAACCGGGCGGCCACCGTCAAGGTCAATATCCGGGAGGCGGGCGATTTGACCGAGCTTGATTACAATACTATCGGCATCATGCTGGGCAAGTTTGCCGGCACGCGGATCGTCGCCTTTGACGGCATACCGGAAAGCGTGAGCAACGACGGCCTCAAGTATCTTGGCGCCGCCGCCGCCAGCAGCGGCGGGGTCGCGCTGTATCATGTGCTTGGCGTGACGCCGGAAGCTTTTCGGGAAGACCCGTTCAGGGGCAAAAAGCCGGCGGAGGAAGTTACCTGGACGCGCCGCGACATTCAAGCCGCCCAAGATGCCCTGACGACCAAAAATCCCGGCGAAGTGGAACTGGTAGTGGCGGGGTGTCCGCATTACAGCATAAGCGAATTGATTAAGCTGGCTGACCTGGCAAAGGGCAAAAAGATCAAGAAAGGGAAAGAGTTTTGGGTCTATACTCCGTTTGAAACCAGAAACCTGGCGGAACGGATGGGGCTTATAGACGTTTTTCGGGAATCCGGCGTGCGGATACTGGCTTCAAATTGTTTGGTCATCAGCCCTTTTCCCCGCGGATACAAGACATTGATGACCGATTCGGCCAAATTTGCCAGTTATTTGCCGTCTGAGCACAACGTGGAACTGGTATACGGTTCAATGGCCGATTGCGTAAACACGGTCATGGAGTGAGGCCGTTTTTCGGCCAAAATCGCGGCATTTTTGCGGCTAAAGAAGGGAGGCGTAAAATGGAAAAAATTATTTTGAAAGGGCGTCCGGTGGTCGGCGGCCTGACCGAAGGCGAAGCCCTGGTCAGCCGGGACGCGTTGGTATGGTCGCACGGGGTGTATCCGCCGACCGGCAGGATAAACGACGTGCGGGTAAAGTTAAACGGCGCTTGCGTCAAGGACGTGGTATTGGTCTATCCTTTCGGCAAAGGTTCCACCAGCACATCTACTTGGATGCTGGAGACTTTCCGCTATGGCAACGGGCCGAAAGCCATCTTGAACGTGGAAACCGAGGGGCTTATCGCCATCGGCTCTATTTTGGCCGATACTCTGTACGGCATAAAATGCCCGATTGTGGACCGGCTGGAGAAAAACCCGTTAGAGGTCATTGCCAGCGGCGATATGGTACGGGTGGACGGCGATGCCGGGATTGTCGAAATAACAAAAAAATGAAAGTTAAAACTGTTTTACGGCATATTTGCCAGGGGGGGCGCAATGGGGCGGGATAATGCGGAAAAAGGGGCTTTATCGGGAGTCAGGATACTTGATCTGACCAGAGTGCTGGCAGGTCCGTTTTGCACAATGCTGCTTGCCGATATGGGCGCCGAGGTAATAAAGATAGAAGAACCGGGCAAAGGCGACGATACGCGCGCCTATCCGCCCTTTATCAATAATTTCAGCGCCTATTTCGGCAATATGAACAGGAACAAAAAAAGCATAACGCTTGATTTGAAAAAGCCGGAAGCGGTAACGCTCTTTAAAGAAATGACGAAAAAGTCGGATGTAGTGGTGGAAAATTACAAACCCGGCACCATGAAAAAGCTGGGCATCGGTTATGAGGCATTAAAGGAAATCAATCCGGGGCTAATCTTCGCGTCCATATCCGGGTTCGGGCAATACGGGCCGTACAACGCCCGGCCGGGGTATGACATCATCGGCCAGGCGATGGGCGGCTTGATGAGCGTCTCCGGCTGGCCGGACTCGCCGCCTACCCGCACCGGCACGGCTATGGGCGATATTTTAGGCGGGCTCAATTGCTGCATCGGCATACTGGCCGCGCTGCGAAGCCGGGAAGTTACCGGGCGCGGACAGAGCGTTGACGTGGCGTTGGTCGATTCGGTGGTCAGCGCGATGGAAACAATTATTCAGATATATTTTGTGGAAGGGCGCGTCCCCGGGCGGATCGGCAATCGGTACGAATTTATCGCCCCTTATGATACTTTTAAGGCCAAAGACGGCTGGGTGGTCATAGCGGTGGGCAACAACGCGGTTTGGGAAAGGTTCTGCCAGGTCATCGGCCGGGAGGATTTAAAAGCGCATCCTGATTTCAGCGCCAATCCCGTCCGCGTGCAAAACCATGAAAAACTGGCGCAAATGGTAACTCTCTGGACAAAAGAGAGAAATGTTGACGACATCGTCGATGTATTGCTGAAAAACAGCATACCGGCCGCGCCGATAAACGACGTGCCGCGAATTGTCGGCGACCCGCATATCGCCGGGGCGCGGGAGATGTTCGTAGATATAAATACTCCGAACGGCGACAATATGAAGGCGGTGGCCTGCCCGATAAAATTTTCCGAGACTAAGGCGCGGGTGCTGACCCCCCCGCCTAAGCTGGGAGAACATTCGGATTTGATTTTGTCCGAACTTTTGGGCTTAGGCCGCGACGTCATTGCCGCGTTAAAGAGCAAGGGCGCGCTGGGCTGAAAGTTATTGATAATGAGGGGTGTATCGAAAAAAATGAAATTTACCATGGAATACCCGAAAAAAGTCATTCTGGGCGATATCACCGTGCGGGACGGGTTGCAGCACGAAGAGAAGTTTATTTCCACCGACGCCAAGGTTTACTATGCCGAACAGCTTATTTTGGCGGGGTACAAGCGAGTGGAGCTGACTAATCTGGGCAGTTCCCGTAACCTGCCGCAGTTTAAGGATGCGGTGGAACTGCTTTCACGCGTCCGGCAAAGCCGGACGCTGGCGAAGGCCGGCATAAAACAGGGCGATATTGAGATAACCGCCGTAACCATACGGGAAGGCGCGGTTGACAGGGCGATTGAACTGAAAAAACAAGGCATTGGACCTGACCGCATATTGATGATGGTATCTACCGACGAAGAACATCATTACGCCAATTCCGGCACTACTTTGGCGGAATATTGGCGGGAAGCGGAAAAGTGCATTAAAAAAGCGGCCGATGCCGGCATAAAAATGAACGGTACGGTCAGCACTATATGGGGCAGCCCGATTTCCGGGCCGACCAGAATGGAGGACGCGATAGCCTTTACCCGGCGTTGGCTGGATTTGGGGGCAAGCGATGTGGAGCACGCGGATCATGACGGTTCGTCCACGCCCGATCAGGTTTACCGTTATTTTTCCCTGTTGCTGGACGCCATCCCGCAGCCGGAAAAGCACTTGGCGCATTTTCACACAACGCGGGGCTGGGGGCTGGCCAATGTGCTGGCGGCGCTCAACGCGGGCATATACGTGTTTGAAAGCACTTTGGGCGGTTTGGGCGGGCAGCCGGCCAATTTCCTGGGCGATTGCCCTATCCCCGGCACCGGCAACTATTATTATAAAGATCCCAATACGGTAGGATTGGTTGCTACGGAAGACATGGTGCTGATGATGGATGAGATGGGAATAGAAACAGGCATTGACGTTGACAAGATTTTGCGGCTGGGCGGGCTTTTTGAAAGGACAATCGGGCGGCGGCTGCGCTCGAACGCCATACATCACGGGCGGATACCTAAAGCTTCGAACGATTCTTACAAAAAGCCCGGCCTGAAAGAGCGCAAGATAAAGCTGGGCGAGGCTTAAACAAGCTTTGCGCACGGGCGGCGGCGCAAGGCCCGCGTGATGCGCTGGGCGCCGCGTCATTAGGTTCTTCGGTCGGCATAGGGGCAAAATATAGTAAATTGGAGGGATTGTTTATGACAGCAAGAGGTATTATGGCGTTGCTGCTCGGGGCGGTGTTTTTGGTAAGCGGCTGCGGCGGCGGACAAAAAGGCGCCGCTCCGGCGAAAGAGGACGGCAAGGTGTATAAAGTGAAGGTTGCGGACGCTTTTCCCGCCACGCACTTTTTCACGGTCAACGGCCTTAACAAGTACATGAAAATGGTGGAAGAACGTTCCAACGGCCGGATTAAGTTTGAGCATTACCCCGGCGGGCAGCTCGGCAAACAGGTGGACATGATTGAATTGGTCAAAAACGGCGTGGCCGATATGGCGGTGGTGGGGCCGTCTTATGTGAGCGGCAAGGTGCCTTTGAGCAATGTTTTCGACTTGCCGGGCATTTATTCCAATTCCCGGGTGGGTGCCGAGGCCTTTTGGCACTTGAGCCAGGGCATACTTTATGACGAGGAGTTTAAAAAACACAAAATTCGCCCTGTCTACAACATGGCTTACAATCCGAACGACCTTTTTTACAATACGCCTTCCGGCAAGTTCATCATCAACCCGGCGGACGTAAAAGGCATGAGATTCAGGGTGCCGGGCGTTTCGGCGGAAATGGGCATGTCAAACATGGGCGGCGCGCCGGTCAGCAGAGAGCCGCAGGAGATGTATGAGGCTGTTTTGCGCGGGACGGTTGACGGCTGCGTATTAGCCTTTGAAGCTCTCGATCAATACAAAATGCAGGAAGTCATCAAACTTGCCACCAAAGGCGTCAACATGAACGGCTGGATCGCGACCTATTGCGTAAACGAGCGCTTTTTTGCTGCCCTGCCGCCGGATTTGCAAAAACTCATGCTTGACTGCGGTTTGGAAGCGACAATCAATCTTGGCGATTATGTAACCAAAGTGGGCGAAGAATATCAGGCGCAATACGAAAAGGGCGGCATGAAGGTCTACACGCTTAACGCCGCGGAGCAAAAAGCGTTCCGCGACGCCACCAACCCGGTTGTGCTGGACTGGGTAAAGACGCAGTCCGCCAAGGGGCTGCCGGCGCAGAAAGTGCTGGACGCGACGAGGGCCAAGGTAGCCGAAGTGGAAAAATCGCTTAAAAGCAAAAAATAGTTTTCCGGCGTAAGTTCCGGGGACGCTTTCCGCGTCCCCGGAATGGAAAAATAAATTGTGGGAGAAGCACTGTTATGCCACAGATTAAAAAAAAGAAAAACATTATCGACCTTCTGGAGACCGCCTGTCTGGCAACCGCCGGCGCCGCGCTCGTCATACTGATGCTTTTGACGGCGGCGGACACGATATTGCGTTATTTTTTCCGCGCCCCGCTTACCGGCGTGGTGGAAATCAGCGAAGAATACCTGATGGTGGCGATTATCTACCTGCCGCTGAGCTTTGTCTACACTCACGGCGGGCATATCAAGGTAGAGCTTTTGGAGCGCTTTTTCCCGGATAGCCTCAAGGCGAAATTTGTAATATTCAACAACGTGGTGGGGCTGATACTCTTTTTGCTCATTACTTACTGTTCGGTGCCGGTCGTCTATGACGCCTTAGTTTTTAAGGAACACAGCGCCGCCGCGCTGGCCTATCCCATGGCGCCCGCCTACATGATGGTAACCATTGGGGCGGCGCTGGTAAGCATAAGGACAATTCAAATACTCGGCGGTTGGCTGAAACTGGACCACTAAACACGGGAGAGTGATGACAAATGATTTTGATGCCTTTGGCTTTGATGCTCTTTTTGCTGATGATCGGCCTGCCTGTCGCTTTTTCCATGGGAATAACCGGCATTATCGGTATATGGATGATCGGCGGCTTAGACAGCGTTTTCGGCATTTTGGGCACTTCGCCCTTTAGGAGCGCGGCGCACTATACGCTTACCACCGTGCCGCTTTTTATCCTGATGGCCGGGTTTATAACCAATGCCAACATAACTAGGGACGTTTTCCAGATTGCGTATAAATGGTTCGGGCACTTGCCGGGCGGGGTCGCTATTGCCACCGTATTCGCCAACGCCGGTTTCGGCGCCATGTGCGGCTCCAGTACGGCTTCGGCGGCGGCCATGTCGTCGGTCGTCGTGCCGGAAATGCAGCGGCTCAAATATAAAGACGACATCATCGCCGGTTCGGTGGCGGTAGCCGGGACGCTGGCCGTGCTCATCCCGCCCAGCGTGCCCATGATCATCTACGGCACGGCGACCGAAACCTCCGTCGGCAAACTGTTGATCGCCGGAATTGTCCCCGGCATTATCGCTACGCTGATTATGGCTTTAAACATCGTAGTTTGGGTAAAATTAAAGCCCGGCATTTCCCCGCAAATACCGCCTTTTCCCTGGTCGGAGCGCTTTGGGAGCCTAATAACAATCTTCCCGATGATTATTTTGTTTGCGCTGGTCATCGGCTCAATTTATTCGGGGTTTGCCACGCCAACGGAAAGCGCCGCCATCGGCGCGCTCGGGGCGCTGATTATCAGCCTAGGCATGGGGAGGTTGTCCAAAGACGGCATCTTCAAGGCGATCGTTTCCACCCTCAGTTCAACCGGGACGATTTTCATCTTGATAATCTGCGCCACCGTCTTTGGCTATTATCTGACCATGAGCCAGATACCGCAGGGCGTAGTGCAGATGATTTCCAGCCTGGCAATCAACCGCT
>JAISLQ010000028.1 GCA_031290885.1 Acidaminococcales bacterium | reverse complement strand
CGTCTAATATCTGATTTTGGGATCCAGCCAATCGCGCAATCCGTCCCCCAATGTGTTGATGCAATATACCGCAGTTACAACAACCGTGCCGGGAATCAACAAAAAATATGGCGAAGTTCTGACATATTTTCTGGCTTCGTTCAAAATAATGCCCCAAGACGCCGTTTCCGGCGATAAACCTAAGCCCAGGAAAGTTAAGCTGGCTTCTTCCAAAATGACAAACGCCATCGTCATAGTAAGCCGGACTATCAGCGGAGAAATGCATTCGGGGAAAATATATTTCCACATGATGCGACCGTCAGACGCTCCCATAGAACGCGCCGCCTCCACGTAGTCCAGATTTTTGACGCTGATAACGGTTGCCCTTACTGTCCGCACAATACGGGGGAGATTGGATATGGTCAATGCTATTACCATATTATCTATGCCCGTTCCCAAAACAGCGACAAGCGCCATGGCCAGCAACAAAGAAGGCAGCGCCATCAGCCCGTCCATGACGCACATGACAACCAGTTCCATTTTTTTGTAATATCCGGCAAACATGCCCAAAATACTGCCGCAAAAACCACCGATTAAAACTACGCTGAATGATATGGTCAAGGACAATCTAGCCCCATACACCACTCTGGAAAAAATATCCCGGCCAAAACCATCCGTTCCAAACCAGTGGCTCGCATTCGGAGGCAATAATAATTTATAAACATCGACTTTATTGGGATCGTATCCTGCAATAATAGGGGCAAAGACGGCACAGGCCAATATGATGACGAAAATAACGCCGGCTGACGCCATATTTTTATTGCGGAAAAGATTATTCAGCACCATGGTTCTTCCCTTTTACCCAATATCGGCTCTCGGATCAAAAAATTTATAAAGAATATCGACCGCCGTATTGATCGCGACATATATCACCGCGATACCCAAAATATATCCCTGTATCAATGGATAGTCTCTTCTTAACAAGGCAAAATAAGCAACCTGTCCAATTCCGGCGATGTTAAATATTGTTTCGATGACAACTGCCCCTGCCGCTAACTGAGCGATGGAAAAGCCAATTTGCGTTAAAATCGGCGCCATCGCGTTTTGTAACGCATGCAGCATAATTACCCTATATTCTTTTAATCCCTTGGCCCTGGCAGTTCTGATATAATTTTCGCCTAACACATCCAGCATGGCCGAGCGCGTTACCCGGGCGATACTGGCAGCCCGCTGCAGCCCCAAGGTCATGGACGGCAACGTCAGATACACAAATACCGCCTTTAATAAGCCCACTTCCTCGATTCCCCTGTATCCCACGGAAGGGAACATTCCCAAAGACAGCGAAAAAATCATAATCAATAACAATCCCAATAAAAACGCCGGCGTAGACATGCCCAGCATCGTAATGCCCATACACAATCTATCCGGCAGCTCATTGCGCTTGACCGCCGATACGACGCCTACCGGAATGCCTATCAATACCGCGACGACCATGGCATATACAATAATGATTATTGTAGGTTCCATTTTTTCCGCGAGAACATTTACGACCGGGCTATTGTAGTAAATGGAATTTCCCAGATCTCCGCGCAAAGCAGATAAGGACCATTTACCGAATTGAACCATGATTGGCTGATCCAAACCCATTTTTTTCGTTAATATTTGTACATCTTCCGGCGTGGCGTCCGATCCTAACATTACTTCAACAGGATTGCCCGGGATCAAATGAATAATAAAAAATACCAATATCCCCACGACGACAACAATCGGCATTCCGGCCAGTATTCTTTTGAAGATATACTTTGGCACAAGAACCTCCCATATTTTACTTGCATAATTTTAACATAGAAAAAACTTGCCGTTCTTCCGCCGATTAAACATTGCGCCATGATACGCGGCCGTTGCATTTATGGAAAACAATCGACCGGCCGCGGACAAAATGCGCAATGTTCATTCGGCATTTCAATAGCTGAGAACCCAACTTATTTGGAAAGCCATATATTCCAGTAATAAGGCTCCGAACCGGCATACCTGGCATTATTGACCTTGTTCGAAAGCAAGACGCAATTTCTTCTTTCGCCAAACGTAATGACCGGTATTTCCCGGTAAATAAGATCTGTCATGTTGTGCCACAATTCTTTTTTCTGCGCAACATCTACTGTAACCGCCATTTTTTCCATCAGGGCGTTCTTTTGCCCCGATATCCAAAACCCCGGCCAGCTGTCGCCAAGAAATGCCATCATAGCCGGATCGGCTTTGGCTGTAAATCCAACGGCGAATAAATCGTACTTGGACGGATCGTTTCTTATGGAATACAAGGTTGCCTGATCTACTACCTGCAAATCAACATTAATGCCAATTTCCTTCATTCTGTTTGCAACCATCAACGCTGTTTGATAATAATAAGAAACATCCTGGGAAGTTAGGAATACGACTTTCTCGTTGTTATAGCCGGATTCTTTCAAAAGCTGTTTCGCTTTGCCCAAATCAGGCTTGTTATAAAGGGCATTGCTATATTCATACATGCTGCCAATCGGCGCCCACGAACCGGTCAAATCATAAAGTTCCGGATTGCCGAAGGCGGCTTTCATGATGGCATCCATATCCAGGCTTACCAATACGGCCTGTCTGAATTTCACGTTTGCGGCCGGACCTTGTTTTTTGTTAAATACCAACGACGGTTTTGTGCCATCTTGAATCAATTCAAATTTTATCTTGGAATTGCCCTTCAAAGACGCATAAACGCTGTTGTCTACATTTCTCACATAATCATATTCACCGGAGAGTACGCCGTTTGCTTTGGCATCCATATCTTTAACAAAATAGAAAGCGATTCTGTCGCTGTAGGCGTATTTATTGCCGGCCGGCCCGCCGCATTTGTTGCCGGTTGCCTTGTAGTCGGCAAAACGCTCTGTCATAACATAAGAATCTTGCTTCCACTCTACTAATTTATACGGGCCAGTGCCAATAATCTTGGAAGCATTAATTACCGGCGAACTCGGATATTCTTCACACACTGCTTTGGGCATTACATAAGCTCCCATATATTCGTAAGCCAAAGAGGTAAGGGCCAAACCCGCAACGGACTTGAATTTGATTACGACAGTTTTCTCGTCTGCCGCAGAGATAGAATCCATATATTTGCCTACATAAGACTTGCCGAAAGACACATTGTTAGCCCAGCGGCTGATAGATGCCGCAACATCTTCCGCCTTGACCGGGCTGCCATTATGGAATTTCACTCCATCGCGCAGCGTCAGGGTTAAAGTCAAAGCGTCGCCGCTGTACTTATATGTGCATAAACCGGTTTGGACGCCGCCGTTCTCATCCAAAGACAGCGGCGTCTCGAAAATGTGCCTTGACATAGGTTCGTCGGCAGCTTCCATCTGGGGATCCAGCGAACTGACCGTGGCAACTACAACCTTCAATGTCCCGCCGTATTGCGGTTTCCCAGGGTCGTTGCTTTTAGCGGGAGCGGTTGAACTGCCTCCGCAGCCACTTAAAGCAAACAATGTTGCGCATAATAAAATCATCGCGCAGAAAAGGGAATGCAATTTACTATTCTTCATAAAAACCCTCCTGATCTTAAATTTATTGACCGGCAACAATTAGTTGCCATGCGGCGCATTGACAGGTAATGTTAAGCAGCAAGGGGCATCGGCATTATTTTTTCTTAGCGAAATCCGATGCTTTTCAAACGCTTTTATTTTTAAAATACATTTTTAATGCATTAACATTCAAATCGCTTTTATAATACGCGAACTAAAAACAATTGTCAACAAGAAAGTTTGCCAATCAGTTTGCCTTGAAGATATATAAATTGCAGGACATATCGCGCCGTATAGCTTGCTGAGGCGGGCATTTTTTAACTTAGCAAGCGTACCGGCCGCAAGCTTGCGGCTGTTTCCCGTTGGGCTGCGGCAGAGCTATATGCCGCCTGCCGCAAAGGGCTTTGACGCCCTGTTCATAAATTTGTCCGCATTTGCTCACAATTATTTCACAGTAGGCTTGTTGACGGGACATGGCAGTTTCTTTAAAATTAAAGCAAAGCGTTGCAAAAAGCCGAAAACAAAAATCCTTGACCGGTTGTTCAAAAATATGGCGGCACTTTATGAGAAAAGAGGTCTTACATTATGTTGAAGATTATCGGCAAAGCCAAAATGGCGCTCGCGCTTTTAGTTGCGGCGGCGCTTGCCTGTTACGGCGGTTATAGTTATTACGTGAAAGCGGCGGCGGACACAAGCGGCCCGCAAACGGTGAAGGCCGCGACCGGCGACATCAGGAACACCGTTTCGGCGACCGGGACGGTCAAGCCAGTAAACAGCGTTGACGTCAGTTCAAAGATCAACGGCCGGATAGTTGAGGTCAAGGTCAAGGAGAACGATTGGGTCAAGGAAGGCGACGTGCTGTTCATACTTGATTCCAAACAGTATCAAAGCGACATTGACCGCACGGAAGCCACGCTTAATAATGCGTCCGCGCATCTTGCCCGCATGGATTCTCTCCTCAGGAACGGGGCGGTGGCGCGGCAGGAATTTGACTCGGCGCGGAGGGACTATTTGGTGGCAAAGGCCGCTTATGACACTTCCGCCTCCAACCTTGCCGATACGATTATAAAAGCGCCGGTGTCGGGGCTGGTAGTCGGCAAGCCCACTCCCGCCGGTCAGACGGTGGCGCCCGGCATTTCCACGCCCATGGTGCTCATGACGATCGCCGACATGTCGATAATGCAGAGCGAAACGCTGGTAGACGAATCGGACATCGGACAGGTGCGGTTGGGGCAGAAAGTTGATTTTACTGTCGACGCCTATGCTTCCGAAGTTTTCCGGGGGGTTGTCAGCCTTATCTCGCGCAAAGCCGAAACCACCAATAACGTCGTGTATTACAAAGTATACGTCGATGTGCTGGACAGCCGGCAACTGCTTTTTCCCAACATGACCTCAAGGGTTACCATATATACCGCCGAAGCGAAAAATGTGCTGACCTTGCCTCTGTCGGCGGTGCGCGAAACCAAAGAGGGCCATTTTGCCTACAAAGCGCTGCCGGGCGGCAAGACGGAGGAAGTCAAGGTTTCTTTGGGGCTCAGGGGGGACGACCGCATAGAAATAACGGGCGGGCTCAACGCGGGCGACTCGGTGCTCCTAAAAGCGTCGGCGGCGAGCGCGCCGGCCAACCGTGCCGGCAACATGCGCGGGCCAAGGCTGTTTTGAGGAGGCGTGGCCAATGCGGACAATAAAAATAACCGATGTTTACAAGACTTATGTCATGGGCGACAATATTGTGAACGCCCTGGCGGGCGTCAATCTTGCGATAGACAATGGCGAATTTGTCGCGATTATGGGGCCTTCCGGTTCAGGCAAATCCACCCTCATGAACATACTCGGCTGCCTTGACCGCCCGAGCAAAGGTTCCTATATGCTTGACGGGCGCGAGGTGAGCGATTACAATGACGACGAGCTGGCGGCGACGCGCAACAAAAAGATCGGTTTTGTTTTTCAAAGCTTTAACCTTTTGCCGCGCATGTCGTCTTTGCAAAATGTTGCCCTGCCAATGGTCTACGCCGGCGCCGCGGAAAAAGACCGCCTGAAAAAAGCCGCCGACGCGCTCGGAAGGGTCGGGCTGGCCGAACGGCTCGATCACCGGCCGAACGAGCTGTCGGGCGGGCAGAGGCAAAGGGTCGCGATCGCCAGGGCGCTGGTAAACAACCCTTCCATTATCATGGCGGATGAACCCACAGGCAACCTTGACAGCAAATCCGGACAGGATATAATGGCGATGTTCAAGGAACTGAATACGGAAGGGCGCACGATCATATTGGTCACGCACGAGCCGGAGATCGCCGCGCAGGCCAGGCGCGCGATTCTTGTCCGGGACGGCCTGATCGTTAAAGACGAGAGGTGAACTATATGTTTTGGGAAAGCGTCGATATCGCGCTGGAAGGCCTCAAGGCCAACAAACTGCGGTCCATCCTGACCATGCTGGGCATAATTATCGGCGTGGGCGCGGTCATAACTATGGTTTCTTTGGGGCTGGGCGTGCAAGAACGCGTGCGCAGCTCTATCGCCAGCTTGGGCAGCAACCTCTTGATCGTCCTGCCTGGCGGCACGACTTCGTCCGGAGCGCGGATGGCCTACGGCACAGGCGCGCGCCTCACATACGACGACGCCAAGGGCATTGAGAAAAGCATTGAAAACGTGGCGGCGGTCGCCCCCGCCGTTTCCCGTTCCTACCAGGTGGTTTACGGCAACCAGAACTGGACGACCAGCGTGGAAGGCACCACGCCTGCTTACATGCAGATGCGCGATTTTTCCATGAAAGAAGGTTCGTCCTTTACGGCGCGCGATCTCGACAGCCGGGGGCGGGTCGCGGTCATCGGAAAAACGGTGGCGGAAAACCTTTTTCCCGGCACGGAGCCGGTGGGGCAGACCATCAGGATAAACAAGGCGCCCTTCAGGGTGCTGGGCGTGCTGGAAAGCAAAGGCCAGTCGGCGGGCGGGCAGGATCAGGACGACGTCATCTTCATCCCTTTGACCACCGCGCAGCAGCGCATGATGGGAATTGCCTACGTGCAGAGGATAAGCATACAGGCTACGGATGAAGCGGCCGTAAATCAAGTGCAGGACGACGTAACGGAATTTTTGCGGATAAGGCATCGGATAAGGGCGGGGGAGGAGAATGATTTTTCCGTGCGCAACTTAGCGGCGGTAATGGAGGCGGCGACCGATTCGGTGGCGACCATTACCGTGCTTTTGGGATTTATCGCGGCGATCAGTTTGCTGGTCGGCGGCATCGGCATCATGAACATCATGCTGGTATCGGTGACCGAGCGCACGCGCGAAATCGGCATAAGAAAAGCGCTGGGCGCGACTTTTCGCAACATACTGCTGCAATTTCTCATTGAGGCGGTGGCCATCGGCATAGCGGGGGGGCTTACGGGCATAGGGCTTGGCGTGGCCGTCGCTTATGTATTGTCGTATTTTTCCGGCTGGGCGACCATAATATCTTTGCCGGCGGTATTGGTTTCCTTTGCGTTTTCAGTGGCGATCGGCTTGTTTTTCGGTTTGTACCCGGCGCGCAAAGCCGCCTTGCTCGACCCGATTGAGGCGCTGCGCTATGAATGACGGAAACTGGCGGGATTGGCTGGCGGCCTTTTTAAATTATCTGAAAGAACCCAAGTCCCGCCGGGAAATAAAGGACTACTCCCTTGCCCTTGCCGTGGCCGCCGCCAGTATGTTAGCGCTTATGTTCATAGGGGGGCAGATAACTGAAATCTACAAATAAGTTTCCGGCCGGAAAGGTCGCCTGTGTGCCGGCGGCAATATTTTTTCAACCCGCGCGCGAAGGGCCCGGACGGCCGCGCCGGGTTCGGAGCTGCGCATGATCGCCGAGACGACGCAAATGCCCGCCGCCCCGCTGCCGCGCAAAACATCGATATTTTCCGCGTTCAGGCCGCCGATCGCTGCGGCCGGTATATTGACGGCGCGGCAGATGGCGGACAGCGTATCGATGCCGGTCAGGACGGTTTTGACCTTGGTCGCCGTCGGATAGATCGCCCCCACGCCCAGATAGTCGGCGCCCGCCGCTTGGGCGGCAGCAGCCGCGCCAACCGTCTTGGCGGTCGCGCCGATGATTTTGTCCGCGCCCATAAGGGCGCGCGCTTTGTCTACCGGCAGATCGTCCGCCCCGAGGTGGACGCCGGCGGCATCTACGGCTAGGGCGATGTCCGCCCGGTCGTCAATGAGCAGCGGCACGCGGCAGGCGTCCGCTATTTTTTTTACTTTGCGCGCCAGTTCGTAGTATTCCCGTCCGCTTTTGTTTTTCTCCCGCAATTGCAGAAGGGTTACGCCACTTTTAAGGGCCTGCTCCACTTTGCGCAAAAATTCGCTTTCGGTAAATCCTTCGCTGTCTGTTACCAAATAAAGCGACAGGTCAAAAAATTTCATCTTCCAGCCCCCGTATTCTTACTTGCGCGGCGAAAACCCGGTCAGGCAAATCGTACAGCCTGTCGAAAAGAGCTGTTTTAAAACTGCCCGGGCTTTTGGCTTTGCGCGCCGCTTCCTCCGCGCATACGGAAAGCAATGCCGCCGCCAGTACCGCGCCTGCAAAAACATCCCCGCAACTGACAAAAGCCGCCGCCAGGGCGCCTTGCACACAGCCCGTGCCGGTAATGGCGGCCAGAAGGGGGTCGCCGTTTTCCACCGCGACAAGCGCGGGCGGGCGGACGATTATGTCCGCCGCGCCGCTTATCAGCACGGCCGTACCGTGGCGCTCTGACAAGCGTGCCGCCGCGTCCGCCAGGGCGGTTAACGGCAGCGATTTGTCCTCGGCGATGGCATCTACGCCGCCGCCGCGCGGCCGGCCCTGGAGCAGGGAAAGCATTTCGCTTGCATTGCCTTTTATCAGGCAAGGGTTGCATTCGGCGATGAATTTTCGCGCAAAATCCAGCCGGAGCGTACTGGCGGCCACGCCGGCCAAGTCAATGACGCAGGGCAGGCCGCCTTCTTTCGCCTGCCGGCCGGACAAGAGCATGGAACGCATCCGCTCGTCGGTTATGTTGCCGAGATTGACCATCAACGCCTGGGCGCAGCGAGTTATCTCCCGCGTTTCGCCGGGGTGTTCGGCCATGACCGGCCTGGCGCCCACAGATAAAAGCGCGTTGGCGCAATCGTTTATGGTTATGTGGTTGGTCAGGCAGTGAATGAGCGGGGCGGCATCCTTTACGGCGGCGCGCAGCGCCCGCAATTCGCCGATCATGCTTTGCCCTCCCACAGGCGATCGATCAGGCGCCGCAAAGTGCCCTGCCTTTTCAGCGCCTGCAGGAAGACTGTTCCCAAAACGCCGCCGATGACCGTGCCGGCGATAAAAGAAGGTATATAAGTAAAAAGGGCGACCTCGGCGTTGCCGTAAACAAAGGCCATGACCGGATAAGAAACCATCGCCCCGATTATGCCCGTGCCGATTATTTCCCCGGCGGCGGCGGCCGGCAGATAACCGGTCGCCCGGTAGAACACGCCGGCCAGTGGAGCGCCGAAAACCGCGCCGGTCAGTGCCAGCAGGTTGATGCCCAGAAGCGACATGCGTATAATGGCGATCAGGAGCGCGCAGGCCAAAGCGTACCACGGCCCTAAAAGCACCGCGCAAATAACATTGATGAAATGTTGCATGGGCGCCATGCCGGGAACGCGCAGGATAGGCGAGAGCACCACGCCGATCGCCGCCAGCATCGATAAAAGGACCATGCGCCGCAGACGGGCGCGGGACAAAGTTTTCTTCTCCACAACAAATACACTCCCCCCGTTATTTTCCTGCCGTCCCCCGGCAAAAACATCAATAGGGCCCGTGCGCTGATTTGCCGCGCCGAAAAGCACAAAACACAGAAAAACCCATAGGTTCGGCGATGTTTTGAAACAAAGCGGGGCGGCAAATCAGACGCAAAGACGCCGCGATTTTAGCCGGAGAAAATGATCAGGCGCGAATTGCCGCGCCGCGAAGCGGCGAGGGCGTTTCGCCGCGTTAGGCAGTCAAAAGCGCCCCCGCGGCGGGAGGCGCTGAAAAAACTAATATAACGCTCCCTACCACAGTGTTAACTGTCAGGTTCAAAGGGTCAGGTTTTAACCTTCTCAACGTCATGGGACGCATCCCAATTAGTTCCCCTGCTTTTTAATATTTTTTCCCAAGCAAACCACGGATGCCGTGATTTTAACCGGGAGGACGACATTATAGGCGCCGCGCGGCGGCGCATTTTAATCATAATACTATCAAGGCGGCTTTGTTGTCAAGCGGAAAAGACAGCGCGCACAAAAATCAATTTTCACAGTTCGCGCAAATGCCAAGCGGAAAGCAATTTCAAAATTAAGGCAGGATCAACGAGACAATCAAGCACAAGGTTTGAAAAAGAGCGCTCAGGGCAATGTCTGTTTCGATAGATACGCAATGCGTTGAGCACGATTCTGCGGATGATATTCAGGCAACTGCTATTAAAAGGCCGATTAAAAACAATAGACTGCCTGCGCAACCTAAACGGCTCTATCAAAGTTACACAACCCACAAATCAAGCTGAAGCGGAGAGCAAAGCGTTTTCTACGGTTACGGTAATGTTTGGCAACGATTCTGAACCGCTTGGCAAAGCCAATCACCTGCTCGTTGAGCACACGCCGGCTCGAAATGTTGTGGTTGCGGAGCTTTTCCGCTTCTGAAACAGATAGGATCTCCACTATTTTCGCAAATGTTGTACGCTTTACCTCTGTTAGACGCCGAAAATCCTGGTTGGATAGTTTGACTGTTTATTCTTATTTCATATAATAGGTATATCACGTTTTGGTTGCGCAGAAAGCCTAATGAAACCGATGATAGGCAAAGGAGAGAAAAAAAGTAATGGCACTCACACCTAAAAATGAAGCTCATGGATTTCAAATCGAAGCTGGGACTGTCGGGAGAAAAAGAGGTCATGCATTTGAAAGGGAACTTGCGGCTACGATTAATACTATCGCCTTATCATGCATCCCTGAAAGACAATTATCACATTTAGAGACGGGCAATCCTGCCTTGTTATTGCTTGGATATATATCTCAAAGCTTGGGGCTAAAGATTCTTAAAGTTAAGGCATACTGGCTTGGTGGCTTGGCTACTGCCCACGGCGGCGATGAGCTTCTTGACGAAAATGGCAATCAGATTACAAAATGCAAATCTGACATATTGCTCGATGTCATTACAAAAACCGGAATTCAACAAATTGGCGTTTCCGTAAAAACTTGCAACAAGCGAACACCTACCAACGACCAAATGTTTTTCACTACAACAAGAGCCTTTTGCCAATTGCTAATTCAAAATGGCATTCCATGTTCAGAGGAAGCAATCAAGGCAATGTCAATGTTTTGCGGTGACGTTGGCTTTAGACCGATTGATACAATGACGAAAAGTGAACTACTTCAACGGGTATCAGACCCGAACAGGTTTTATTGGGAAGAATTGTCTGCCGCCGCCCGTAATGAGTGGGAAAAAATATTCAAGAATTATCAAGACAAAATAACTCTTTTGCTTTTTCAGAAAGCGTATAAAGATGACCCATACCCGCCAGATCTTTTACTACGCCAGACTGTTCAATACAGTTCCTTCGACAGTTGCCAAGTAGCATTGTTTACGATGTCAGAAATAGTGTCTCTTTCCCGCAAACACTCAGGATATATGCTGTCGCCGTACATCATACGCAAAGGCACATACAAGAACGACTCAGCAACGCATTGCGCCCCGAGATTCGGATTCATTCAGTTCCAAAGGGGCGGACAGAAACAGCACCCAACACAGCTACAGTTCAATTTGAAGGCAGGATACTTTAATCATCTACCTACCGAATAGTTGCTGTTTAATGCTATCTGCTATAGTTTTTGCGAGGAGCGGTGGAACTGCGTTGCCAATGGCGCGCCGGACATCGCTCCATTTTCCTAAAAAAACGAAACTGTCGGGAAATGACTGGGCGCGAGTTGCCTCTCGTATAGTTAGTGAACGCGTGGATGTTGGATGGACATTCCTACATCCTGAAATCATGTTGAAATTAGTCGATATAGTTGAGCATGGTTCATCCCAAATTAGACGTTTGTAGGTCGTATTAAAACCGCTTGGCGGACGAAGGGATGGGTCTTCATTTTTGTGAGCGCTATGCCCTTCCGGAACATCTCTCAGCCAATTTATGACATGGTCTGGATGAGTTATTGCCCAATGTAAGGGGTCGGAAGAAATCTCTCCGCTTTCAAGAGATGGCAAGTCGCAAACCGCTTCTCTGAAAGACATGACCGGAGTAATGTCGTTGCTAAACAAGGACGATTGACAAGAGTTATCGTTGGTCGTTTCGGGAAAGGAAAACATTTCATTCGTTTGTTTTACGTCCGTTCCGACAAGAATAACGCGTTCCCTGAATTGTGGCACTCCGTACTCCTGTGCGTTGACGGCTTTAACGGATACTAGATAGCCTATTTCTTTGTAACCCTCAATAATTCTGCCTATAAACAAATTGCCGTCTTTGTCTTTCATAGATGTCGCCAACCGTACGTTTTCCATAACAAAGACTTTTGGACGGACTAAACCGACAATACGAATGTAATGCAGAAACAGTTCATTCCGATCATCTTCTGGATTACGTTTGCCCGCAAGACTGAATCCCTGGCACGGAGGTCCACCAATCAAAACATCGATGGAACCGAATTTTTCAGACCATTTTTTTACGTCTTCGTCTGAAAGCTGTGTTACGTCTTTGCCGAGTAAAATGCTGTCCGGAAAGTTTGCTTTATAAATTGCATTTGCTGAATCATTTATTTCAACGTGACCGACCACATTAAAACCTGCCCACTCAAACCCAAGAGTTAATCCACCGCAACCGGAAAAAAGAGCAACTGCTTTTGGTGTTTTCTCAGATGGTTGAGGACGCTTATTGTGCATATCACAAAGGCGTTCCGCATACTCATTTTGCTCAAAATCTATGTTAGCCATGAGCTTGTTATACTCTTCAGAAGTCTGAATTTGTGAAGGTGTATTTCGGCTTACATTGCCTTTATGTTGAATCCTCTTTTTTCGTATATCAATGCCAAGTTCATTTTTCGCTGTGACGATGTGCCTAATGGTTGTGATCATTTTGTTAACCTGCTCTGTTGTGGGTTGACTTTTGTTTAACTCCCAACTTGAAATCATCGCAGGAGAATAACCCGAATACTCCGCAAGTTTTATCTGGCTAATCCGATGTTCGGTTCTCAATGAGAGAACAGTCTCATAAGTCACGGTTGTTTACCTCCACAGCGCTTGGTTCAAACTCCATAATATCGCTTGTATCGCAGTTCAAAGCGGCACATATTTTAACCAATACTTCCGTTTGCAGGTTGTCACCTTTAGACAGCTTTGCGATGGAAGTTGAGCTTATACCTGCGGCTCGTTGCAAATCCCCTTTGTTCATGTTCTTGTCTAACAGCAAGTGCCATAACTTCTTGTAGCTGATTTTCATCAATGCACCTCCGCATATACGGCAACACGATAAGTATAGCGCGAATTACTTTGAATTTCAAGAATATTGTTGAGTGCGCAAATAATTAATTTGCGTATTGTTTTCAGCCCTACTATATCTTGTAGTGGAGCTTATCACGATGGTGACGGACAAGAACTCGCTGCACGAAGGTGTAAAGTGTTAAGGAGGGTTGTCACAGACCCACCAAAACACAGGCAGTCGGTACGTTTGCGGCACACAAACGGACAGACGCAAAACACCGGAAGGAGCATACCTATCATGAACAAAAAACGAAAGACGGCTATCTACTGCCGCGCCGCGCTCACGGACGAGTTGGCGACGGCAAGGCAGGAAAAGAAACTCTGCGCCTATGCGGAGGAACGCGGCTGTACGGACATTGTCCGCTATCGCGACAGCGGATCGGTGGGAACCACGCTCGACCGCCCCGCGCTGAACAGGTTGACGGCGGACATAAAATCCGGGGAAATCGGAGCGGTTCTCGTCACAAATATGTCGCGAATCGCAAGGATGCTTACGCTCGTATCGGAATGGCGCGACCTGCTCTGGGAATACGGCGTGACGCTTATCATTCCCGCAAAGGGCGAAACGCCGCCACCGGCGAGCGAAATCACCTATACCCGCGTGGGAGATTATCTTCTGCCAAATATTACGCTGTCAGAGGCACCGGACGCGCCGCCGCTCGGACTGTGCGGAGAGAAGCACAAAGAACACTTGCGCCGCCAGCCCGCGCTTTACTCACAATTGTTGCTGTCGGAACGGCTTTATCCGCTGTGCAGAGCGGTTGACGAAGCGGCGCGCGAGCGCGGCGGCAACGCGGACGAACTCATTTACGATTAACAATCGTGAGAATTCACTCCTTATCGAAACCGCGCCGCACAACATTGTTGAATATGAGTTTTTGTGATTGACAATCGTGATCGGCTGTGCTAAGATAACGACACAACCGAATAGCAAACGCATTTTGTCAGGATACGGAGTAGCCCACGCTGCACGGAAGCGCGGCGCGCGGCGGTCTCCGGGAAGCCGAGACCTCCCTTTATCGGGAACCGACCTTGAGCAAGCCGAATCCGAAAAACCCTGAGTTACAGAAAGACGCGCTGAAAAAAGCGACGGAGTAACTCGCCGGGGCGAAGGTAGGACGAGCGGAGCAATCCGCGAGGGCATAAGCGACGACGGGCGGGGGTCAAAGCCGAACGCGCCGAAAAAGGCAGTAGGCGCAGGAACGACGACAGGATTGTCGAATGTAACCGCATTTGTCAATCTATCTTTCAGGTCAATTGTGACCGACAAGATAGTTTTGTGATGCGGTTTTTTTGTTTCCGGGCGACGTGCCGACAGCTTCCGCTGTGCGCCGCCCAATCCACGAAACCGAAAGGACGGTGATGCGGAGAACGCTGCAACCATAAGCATTTTGCGCGATAAGCGCAGCCACCGGGCGCAACAACTATTTCAAAAATCAAACTACAATAACGGGGGTCTATCCGATGACGCAGACCATGGACAACGCAATGGCCGGGAAACACGACGAAATCGCCGGTGCCGGGCAATTGAAATTACGCAAGCGGATAGGCTCGACGGAATACATTGTATCCGTCCGCTTTTCCGAAAGCGCAAAAGAGACATTGGAGGAGAAAATCCTCCGACTGATTGAAAGCGAGGTGCGGAAAAGTGCCTGAATTTCAATCGACAAGTGCCGCAAATGTTCGCGACTGCCGGAAAGATGAGGCAGAGATGAACAAGCAAAAAGTTACTGTCCTGTACGAAAGGCTGCCCCGTGACGACGCCGAAAAAGACGTCAGCACATCCATCCAGAACCAGCGTGATTTTCTTGAAAATTACGCCGAACAAAACGGTTTGAAGCCGTACCGCCATCTGCAAGACGACGGCTGGTCGGGAACTTCCTGGTCGCGTCCCGGTTGGCAAGAATTGATCGCCGAAATCGAGGCGGGAAACGTTGCGGCGGTCGTGGTCAAAACTCTCGACCGCGTTGGTCGGGATTACCTGCGCGTGGGGTTGTTTATGGAACAGCTCCGCGACGCCGGAGTGCGGTTGATCGCCGTGTCCGACGGCATCGACACAGCCCAAGGCGAGGACGATTTTACGCCGTTTCGGGCGATCCTCGCGGAGTGGTACGCCAAAGACTGCTCCAAGAAAATACGCGCCATTTTCAACAACAGAATGGCGCAGGGCTATCATTGCACGGGATCAATCCCTTACGGATACATTCACAACCCCGAAAACCGCCAGGAGTGGCTGCTTGACGAGAGCGCGGCGGCGGTCGTGCGGCGCATTTTCCGGCTTGTCATCGAGGGCAAAGGCGTGTACCAAATCGCGCACATTCTCGAAGCGGATAAAGTGCCGATCCCGTCCGCGCACTTGCGGGAAATGGGTATTGCGCCGCAGCGCGATTATTCCGATCCGTATGCGTGGCGCGGCGGCGTTGTCAGCAACATCCTGGAACGCCGCGAGTATATGGGCATCAAGATTCTGAAAAAGACCTACACCGACAGCTACAAGCAGAAAAAACGCAAGGACACGCCCAAAGGTGAGCGATTGGAGTTTGAGGGCGCAATCCCTCAAATTGTGGGCGCTGAAACGTGGGAACTCGCGCAGAAACTGCGGCGCGTTGTTCGCCGCCCCGCAAAGGACGGCAGACCGCCCTCGCCGCTGACTGGATTGCTCGTCTGCGCGGACTGCGGAAAATTGCTCACCCACGCCCGAAATTACGATTATCAGAAAAACCGCGAGCGCGACGAGTACGTCTGCGGGAATTACCGGCAGGGGACGAAAAACTGCACGATGCACTACATCAGAACCGAGGTGGTCAACGCTTTGATTTTGCGGACGATCCGGCGCGTCGCGGGGTACGTCCAAAAAGATGAAGCGGAGTTTGTCGAACGCGTCCGCGAAGCCTCCAATCTGCAAGCGGAAGCGGAGGTCAAAGAGAGCAAAAAGCGGCTCGCCAAAGCCGAACGCCGCGTTGCGGAACTGGGCAAACTCGTGACGAAACTCTACGAGACCTACGCGCTCGGCAAGCTGCCCGAAAACCACTTCGACCGTATGCTCGCGGAGTACGATAACGAGCAGAAAGAATTGCGGCAATCGATAACAGATTTGCATTCCGCAATCGACTGCTACGCCGCTGACAGCGTTCGCGCCGACCGCTTTATCGAAATCGTGCGGCGGTACACGGAGTTCACGGAATTGACTCCGCAACTCCTGAATGAATTCGTGGAAAAGGTCGTAATTCACGAGGGCGACAAATCAAGCGGCAAACGCGTTCAGAAAGTCGATATTTACCTCAGCTTTATCGGCAACTTCGACGCGCCGGACGAACCGGTTACGCTCACGCCGGAGCAAATCGAAGCCGAGCGCAAAGCCGACGAACGCCGCCGCAAGGAGCGCGACCGTCAGCGCGAATACCGCGCCCGAAAGAAAACGGCATAATCGGCCCCATGCCTCCCGCAGATTTGTTTGCGGGAGGTTTTGTTTTTGTCCAAAACCAAAATTTTAAGGAGGAATACCGCTATGGCAAGACTTACAAGAACCGAAAAACTCGCGAGAATCGAGGAAGAACGGGAAAGGCTTGACCGCGAGAAAAAGACGCTTTTGCAGGAGATAAAAGCCGAGGAACGCAAGGCACGGACGAACCGTCTCTGCAAACGCGCCGGGCGTTTGGAATCGCTGCTGCCGGAGACCGTCAAACTCTCCGACGGGTATTTCAACGAGTTTCTTGCCAAAACCGTCGCCGCCGACGAGGGCAAGCGTATACTCGCCGATTTGCTCGCCGAACAAGAGCTTGCGGAGGAAATCGCCGCCGAGGAAGCGGCGAACGCAAAGACCGCCGACGTTGCGGCGATAACGCCGGAAACCGCCGCAAATGCCGCGCAAACGCAGCGTTTGCCGAACGCCGCGAACGCGAACAAGCAAACGGCATAGGAGCTTCTTGCCCCTTCACGAAGTGCGCACTTATGCCCCGTGACCGGGGCCGTGCGCGCTGCCGCGGGCCTTTTGCGCCTGTCGGCACAAACGAAACGACACAGCGAATTAACGAGAATGGAGGCCGACGCATGGCGATATATCATTGCAGTATCAGGATTGTTTCGCGCGGCAAGGGCAACTCCGCCGTCGCCTCCGCCGCGTACCGTTCGGGAACGCGCATCACGAACGAGTATGACGGAGAAACGCACGACTTCACGCGCAAACGCGGGATTGCTTATACGGAGATTATTCTGCCTGGCCACGCGCCGCGCGAATTTGAAAATCGCGGCGTTCTGTGGAACTCGGTGGAGAAAATCGAAAAGCAGAAGAACTCGCAACTGGCGCGGGAAATCGAAATCGCGCTCCCCGCAGAACTCACGCAAGAGCAAAACATTTCTCTCGTCCGCAGGTTCGTAAAAGAGCAGTTTGCGGACAATGGAATGTGCGCCGACGTTGCGGTTCACGACAAGGGAGACGGCAATCCCCACGCTCACATTATGCTGACCATGCGACCGTTGAATCCGGACGGAACATGGGGCGCGAAAGTCGTAAAAGTGAACGGCAGGAAAACTTATCCCGTTGACTGGGATAAGCGCGATAACGCAGAGTTATGGCGCAGGGCATGGGCGGCTTATTGCAACACCGCGCTCCGTATAAACGGTCACGACGACGTTGTGGATCACCGCTCTTATGAGCGGCAAGGCGTGGAGCAAATCCCGACTGTTCATCTCGGTCCTGTGGCGAGCGGTTTGGAGAAGCGCGGCGTTAAGACTGAGCTCGGCGACCGCAACCGCGAAATCGCCGCGATGAATTCCAAATTGCGTCAAATCAACGCGCGGCTTAAAAAGCTGGAGGCGTACAAGTTTGAGCTTTTGCAGTCGCCGCCGACGCTGTACGAGGTGTTCTCGGAACTTTGCAATCAACCGCCCGAAAAGCGCGGTCAGTCGCGTAAAATCGCCGACATCAAGAACATGGCGGATATGTTGCTGTTCTTCGACAAATACGGCATTGAGACGGTTGCTGATTTAACGCGAGTGGTGCGGGAAATACGCGGCAACTTCGATGATGTGCGCGACGACTTGAAGAAAAACGAACGCCGCTTGAAAACGCTTGACGAGCATATCAAGCACAGCGAGAATTTCAAGAGTTATCGCGGCTATAAGGCAAAATACGATAAGCTCTATGCCGAGTACCGAACGCTCAAAAAGTCCAGTGGACTGTTTGCTGAACGCAAGGCGCGGAAAGCTCTCGAAGCCGCCAATGATTACTGCGAAGATAACCGTATGGAACTCACACTTTTCGATGCCGCCGAGAAGTATTTGAAAGGCGTTTTGCAGAGCCGCTACGACCCGAAAAAGCTGCCGCCGATCACGGCGTGGAAAGACGAGCGCGAGAAGAAAACAACCGAACGCGCCGCGCTCTATCAGCGGTATGAAAAACTGAAAACCGAAACTCAAAACATTGAAGCTATCAAGCGCACTATCGATCAGATTATAAAGACTGACGAGCCAGAAATTGAGCGTCCGAAATCGCAAAGTCGCGGATACGATTACGGCAGATGAAATCGTTAAGGTTCAGGGGTACGGGGAGCGGGAAAACCGCTCCCCGTCTGTTTTTCACTATTAGAACGACAAGAGTTGGTTTTTTATTTCTAAAATGTTTGGAGAGACGAAGTCATATAGGTTTATGGAAGCGATGATAATCTGATGCTCCGAAAAATCCCTGACAAGTATTGCTATCATATCCGCAATGTTAATTTTATCTACCTCTCGTCCACTTGGAGAATCAAGGATAAGAGGCAAATTAACGCCCGTGTATCTGCCGATAATCTTAATATAAGACATCTTAAACGCGAACACGATTTTATGGAAAATTGCCCCTGTAAGTGATTTCAAGTCGGAGGTGAAAATGTAATCTTCCGATGGACGAACATAGCGTTCATCTATTCCAAGTTCATTGGCATAAGCCGATATTAGCGTATGCAATTCTCCAATTATAGGATTATTGCTTTTGACGCTCCGAGTTATTGCATCCTCTAACGATTTTCGCTCGGTTTCCAACCTACGAATTATACGTTCGGTTGATACGGCATCAACATTCATTTTCGCCACATCTGCATCAAACGCTTGTATACTTGTTTGCACGTCAAATAAGGTGTTCTCCTTATCTTGCTGACGGCGAAGATTGGCAATTTTATTATCTATCTCGGCCAATCTCATTTCAACCATTTTTCTTTTTGTTGCGAGGTAATTTGCGTCATCTCTAAATCCGATAATCGTGTCCTCATTAACGGGTATTTCTTCGTCAGTCGTTAAAGAACGGACACGGAGTTGAAAAGAATCAATATATTTCTTAAAGGACATGTTTTTGCGAATGACATTCTTTACACGTTCTAACTCGTCAAAAATTGGTTTGCGTTCGCTTAACAAAACATCAATGGCGGTGTCGATTTCATCAATCGGCGCATCATAAGCTATATTCTCACCTAACGCATTTATTTCCGCCTGATACCGTGCAACGTCCAGCATATGCTTGTATTTTTGAAGTTCACGCTTTACGGACGATAATCGAACAGCTAACTCATCATTAGAACGACCAGACAGTCCACGGATAAGCCCTTCTATGCTGAAATGGATGCTACCGATAGCCTTTCCGCGATTGAGCAAAGTCCACCCTTTCTCTTGGTCAACATAGTATGCCCCCAATAGATTTTCAAGAACCTCATCGTTTTGTATTCCGAAAATTATCTTGTGCAGTGCGTTCAAATCAGAGGGTAGCGAGAAACTCAAATCGTCTCCCTCTCCTATGAGCGTAACAATATCACCAAATCGTACAATACGATAAGTCTTGTGGTTAGCAGATATTACGTCCGCCTCGAACTCATAACGAGCAAAGTTTAATCCCCGTGTTCCCGGTATAGGATAGCCCAGTGAGAACATCAGAAAGCGAAGTAAAGTCGTTTTCCCAACGCTATTTTTTTCGCTGTGGACTATGTTCACGTGTGCGTTAAAGTCAAACGTGTCTTGAAAAAGTCCTTTCTTAACAGTAAGTGAAATAAATCTCATAAGTTCACCCCCGCCTTTATCCTCACGATTCTGTCGCGCCGTTTGATGACATTACTTATCGCCAGTTTCACTATAACTTCGAGAACACCTCGTTCGGCAGTGGATACGTCAAAATCATTGCTGTAATTAAACCAGTTATTTTCAATGAACGACTTTGTTTTTGCGCTGGATTTCATAGATGGCTCGTAAGAATTGTAGCCCGATAATACTTTTGAAACGAACTCAAAACGTTCGGAATTGTTGTTAATTACCGCTCCGTAACGCCGAATGATATTATCAATATCTCCTTCGTCATAATCGGCGAGTAGCGCGTCCTCCGTATTAAGGTCGCATATTGAAACAATCAGCGGCCATATCATTTGCTCTTTGGTGATTTTTAATGTTTCATCGTGTTGAGAGGCATTGGCAAAGAAAAATCCTTGCCAAAGGTCAAGTAAGTGCTTGCCTAAGCCCAAATCACTTAGTCCTACCGAGGCTAAAAATTCATTGGTTAAACCTTTGACAACTTTATAACGGTTTTCACCGTCACCGTGAAACTGCATAACATAGACCGAAAATAGTTGGCGGTCAAAATTATATTTCTCTGCCGCACATAGGTTTTCAATTTCCTGTTTACAAGATTCGGGTAAATTATTATAATTCAGTGAAGTGAGTTCCCCGCTAAACGCACTGATGGTTTGCGGGTGGTTGAATGGATTCGGTGAGTTGGTAATGTATATCAACTGCTCTACATTCGGATGCCGAGCGGCACTGCTAAGCGTACTCAATCCCGACTTTAATTTCGAGATTACATTAGAGTAATCATCGTATGGATTGAAAACGGCTTTTGCCTGTGAGTAGACAAAATTCCCACTATTTAGGGCAATCTCAATATCCTCCGTCTGTCCCTCGACTTTTACGGCGGAGGCAACAGTAATGTTTTTGAGCATTAGCATAATGGCTGCGTTGCATTGAAAATCCCAACCGAACGCGGCAGATGACGCATTTGAAGATTTCACCATAACGCCCCCTTTCACAGGCAAAGTCTATTTATTCTTCACACTCAACCGCACTCCCTGCATATCAAGCACGGCGTTCTTTATCCGCTCAAACAGCGCGGTATAGCCATAGCACTCGGCAACAACGCTCTCGAAATGGAGCCTGTCCGCTTGCTCGTACTCTTGAATCGTAGCCATTATTTTGCGAGAGAGCAACGGCTTGAATGCTTCAAGGATTTTGTTCGAGTCGCTATCAGACAAGCGACGCGGATCAAGCATTAAGATTTTCTTGACGTTCTCGGCGCGATTATCCAACGCGCCTAAGCCTTTCGGAAAGCCCGTCGCCTCCGCGTAGAACACGCCAATGACGGAATTAAGAA
>JAISLQ010000027.1 GCA_031290885.1 Acidaminococcales bacterium | reverse complement strand
GAGCCAGGATCAAACTCTCCGGCATATCTTTTGGCCTCTCGGCCTTTCTTGCCAAAGCCCCTTGGCCCCTTTTCGGCCGGGCTTGCCCGGCCAGCGCCAGTTTTACGGCATGGCGGCCGCGCGCGGAATCCCGCGCCCATCCGGCTTCTTTTCCTGCCATTGTCCAGTTTTCAAGGAACTTTTCACTCCGCCTTTTTGAGTGCTTACTTAGATTACCACATCGCCTTTTGCGCTGTCAAGCGCTTTTTTCCCTGCGCCAAATATTTTTTTCCGGCGGTTTATTATGCAGTATTACAAAATTCGTTTTTAAACAAGATCCAACGGGGAGAGCGACAACGCGTTGCGGACGCATAGCGAAGGCGGAAGGCATCTATGCTTGAACCAACTATGCCCGCATCAAATGCGTAAATATACCGGATTTGTTTGAGTTTCACATTAGAATTGAAGGAAGAGACGTTTTTTGAATAGATAAATATTAGCGATTTTTTATTTTTATGTATTGCCAACCGACCGGTTTCATGTTACCATAATATCATTATTGAAAATTTGACGGGAGTGATAACATGAAAAAAAGGTTTATATTTGCTTTGGCGGTTTTGGCGCTGTGCTTTTTGGCTGCGGCCTGCGGGGGAGGCACTCAGGGCGGCGGCCAGCCGGCGGCGAAGTGGGACGGCGTGGTCAACATTTCCCTGCATCAGGACCCGCCTAAACTTGACCCGTCGCAATCCAACGCTTTTGTGGAAAGGCACGTTTTCCAGAGTATTTTTGACAAGTTGGCCGATTTGAACGAAAAAGGCGAGATCATACCAATGCTGGCGGAAAAATGGGAAATTTCCCCTGACGGCAAAAAATACACCTTCTATTTGCGCAAAAACGTAAAATTCCATGACGGTACGGATTTCAACGCGGAAGCGGTAAAATTCAACTTTGAGCGCAACATGTCGCCAAGTTCCATCAGGAAAAACGAACTCAAAGAAGTAGACAAGATTGTCGTCGTCAATAGCGGCACCATCGAAATAAGCCTGAAAAACGCTTTCGCGCCTTTTTTGTCGATACTGACCGATCGCGCGGGCATGATGGTTTCGCCGGCCGCGGCCACCAAACTGGGGCCGGATTTTATGAGCGGGCCAGTCGGCACAGGGCCGTTCGTGTACAAAGAAAGGGTGAAAGGCTCGACCATAACGCTGGAGAAAAATAAAAATTACTGGGTGCCCGGCGCGCCCAAAGCGGACAAGATAGTTTACAAGATAATTGCCGACGCCAACGTGGCTTTGGTCAACTTAAAGAGCGGACAACTGGACATTACCAACCGGTTTCCTTTTAACGAGGCGAACAATTACGCCAACGACCCCAAGATTACTGTCATAAACATTCCCAGCCCGGGTTTCCGGGGCATGTCGATCAACGTAACCAAAGCCCCGCTTTCCAATCCGCTGGCGCGCCAGGCCATAGAGGCGCTCATTGACCGGGATGCCATTGTCAAAGTCGCCTTGCACGGCATAGGCACGCCGGGGCGCTCGCCTTTCCCGCCGACCAATCTGGCTTACAGCGACCTTGACAAGCCGGGCAAACCGGATTTGGCAAAGGCCAAGGAGCTATTGGCCAAAGCCGGCTTGGAAAAGGGGTTCAGTTTCACCATAACTACCGATACCGACCCGGTATCCTCGCAGGTGGCGCAAATGGTGCAAAACATGCTGAAACCGGCGGGCATAAACGTCAGCCTGCAAAAAGTCGATTTTGGCACGATGCTGGACAACGCCACCAAAGGCCTTGACGATGCCTCGTTCATTAACTGGAGCGGCCGCATAGACCCTGACCAGAACGCGTATGACCGTTTTGTGACCAACGGTTCCGTAAATTTCATGAAATACAGCAACCCGGAAATGGACAAATTGCTGGACGCGTCCCGTAAAGAAACGGACACCGCCAAACGCAAGGCGCTCTATGACCAGGTGGTCGCCTTGGCGATCAAGGATTCCCCTTATATATTCTTCTATCACGAACATAACATTTTCGGCGCGCTGAAAACGGTCAAAGGGTTCATTCCGGTTTCGGACGGCATGATCCGCACGGTCAACCTCAGCAAATAAGACGATGAAGTTAAAAACGTTGCTGCATGGAAAAACTTATGAATTTCGCAATCTTGCCGATGTCCTGGCCAAAGCCAACGAGCCAAAATCAGCGGACAGGCTGCAAAATATCGCGGCGCGGAGCGCATCCGAGCGGGTAGCCGCCAAAATCGCGCTGGCGGCCATGACGGTGGGGGACTTGACGGAAAACCCCGTGCTTCCCTACGAGGACGACGAGGTTACAAGGGCCAATATCGACAGCCTCAACCAACCGCTGTACAAGGCGATGAAAAACAAAACTATCGGCGAATTGCGCGAATGGATTTTGGATCATAAAACGACCGGCCGGGAAATAGAGCGATTCGCCCGGGCTTTTACTGGCGAAGTGGCGGCGGCGGCGGCGAAAATAATGTCAACGATGGATCTGGTGTATGCCGCGCGGAAAATTTCCCGCGTTACCCGTTGCAATACGGAAATCGGGCAGCCCGGCACCCTGTCGTTCCGCTGCCAGGCCAACAGCGCCACCGACGACGTCGATGACATCGTAACCGGCGTCATGGAAGGAGTGTCCTACGGTTGCGGCGATGCCTGCATAGGCATAAACCCGGTGAATGACAGCGTGGAAAGCACGCGCCGCATAGCGGAGGGTATTTTCGGCTTTATCAGCAAGCATGAAATACCTACGCAAATTACCGTGCTTTCCCACATCACCACGCAAATGAAGGCGCTGGAGGAAGGCGCGCCGCTTTCCATGGTGTTTCAGTCGATTGCCGGCACGGAGGCCGCCAACAGCAATTTTGGGGTGGACAAAAAATTGATTGAAGCGGCGTATGCGCTGGCGCGCCGGAAAGCTTTCGCCGCCGGGCCCAATCTTTTGTATTTTGAAACCGGCCAGGGCTCAGAAGTGTCAATCGGCGCCGACCGCGGCGCGGACGAGCTGACGCTGGAAGGGCGCACCTACGGTTTCGCGCGTTGTTTTGAGCCGTTTCTGGTAAACAACGTGTCTGGGTTTATCGGGCCGGAGACGCTATACGATGGAAAAGAGATGATAAGGGCCAACCTGGAAGATCATTTTATGGGCAAACTGCTGGGGCTGCCGATGGGTCTTGACCCCTGTTACACAAATCACACGCAGATAACGCAGGACGATCAGGAAATGGCCACAATGCTCACGGCGCTGGCCGGCGCAAACTATTATATGGGCGTGCCGATGGGCGACGATGTAATGCTTAATTATCAAAATACCAGTTTTCATGACAACGCGGCCCTGAGAGAATTGACCGGGCGCAAACCGGCGCGGGAATTTCATCTGTGGATGATGAAACGCGGCTTGATGGATGAAAACGGTGTTTTAACCGAAGCGGCCGGCGACGGCTCGATTTTTCTCTGACAGGGGCGGCGCGGAAAATGGCGGTTACCGATACGGCGAAAAATGGAAAAGATTGCCTTGCCGACATAGCGGCGGTCAACTTGCGCGAAGAAATATTGATTCCCCATCCCGCCAACCGGGATGAACTGCTGCGACGCAAAAAGCATACGCCGGCGCGCCTCGGCTGCTGGCGCTGTGGGCCGCGCTGCCTGACGGGTACTCTCCTGCGCTTTCGCGCCGACCACGCGGCGGCTATGGATGCTGTATTTACCGAAGTTCCCGCAGAATTTTTAACCCGTTGCGGCCTGTTCGCCGTCTCCACCCTTTGCCGGTCCAAGGACGAATATCTGACCAAACCGTACCTTGGGAGAAAATTCTCCGACGAAACCATTGCGTTCATCCAGGGAAAATGCCGCCCCGCCCCGTCGGTGCAGATTTATATATCGGACGGGCTGTCTGGCGCGGCGATCGAGGCCAACGCCGAAGATACGCTGCAGGGCGCCCTGCAAGGGCTGAAAGCCGGCGGGATAGATTGCGGCACGCCCTTTTTCGTGCGCTATGGCAGAGTAAGGGCGATGGATGAAATAACCGAAGCGCTAAACGCCAAGGTAACAATCGTCCTGATTGGCGAAAGGCCCGGCTTGGCCACCGCCGAGTCCATGAGCGCCTACATCTCTTATATGGGCTATCCGGGCATGCCGGAGAACAACAACATAGTTATTGCCAATATTCATCGGGCGGGCACGCCGCCGGTGGAAGCCGGGGCGTATATCGCCCATGTGGCGGATCGGATGCTCAAGCAAAAAGTTTTGTCCGTGCACGATTTGAAACTGTGAAAGGATCCCCACCTTGGCCGAAGACATTTTAAGCGTAGGAATAGACATAGGCACATCGACCGCCCAACTTGTTTTCAGCAGGCTGACGCTGGGCAACGCGGCGTCCGCTTTCTCCGTTCCTCAAATTGAGATTGTGGGAAAAACGCTGATTTATAAAAGCGCCGTTTATTTCACGCCGCTGGTTTCGCCCACGGAAATAGACGCGCCCGCCCTTTGCCGGATCATCGGCGCGGAATATGGCAAAGCGGGCGTAAAGGCCGGCGACGTAACGACCGGCGCGGTCATCATTACCGGCGATACGGCCAGAAAGAGCAACGCTGCCGAGGTGTTGCGGCTTATAGGCAATTTGGCCGGCGAATTTGTCGTCGTAACGGCCGGGCCTAGCCTTGAATCTATCCTTTCCGGCCGGGGCGCCGGCGCCGACCGCCTGAGCGGGCGCGAGGGCGCGACTGTGGCTAACTTGGACATTGGCGGCGGCACAACTAACATTTCAATTTTCCGCAACGGGGAATTGCTGGCGGTAACCTGCCTTGATATCGGCGGGCGGCTGGTTAAAGTAACCGAAGGCCGGATATCGTATGTCTACAGCAAAATACAGTTTTTGGCCGACAGATACGCCCTGCCGGTAAAAGAAGGCGCCAGGGCAGATGCGGCGGCGCTGCGTGAATTATGCGCCATAATGGCCAGCTTGTTGGAGGGGTTGTTTGGTTTGCGCGCGCAGGACGCTATTTTGCCCATGATGTTTACCGGCGGCGCGAAAGATATCCAAAGCGCTTTTCCGGTGGACATTGTTACTTTCTCCGGCGGCGTGGCGGAATGTATGTATCAAAAAGCGCCGGACGACCCGTTTGCTTTCGGCGATATAGGCGTGCTGCTGGCGCGGGAAATGAGAAACAGCTTGTTTTATGGCAAATTCCGCGTTTTTTGCCCGGATGAAACCATTCGCGCCACGGTTGCCGGCGCGGGCATGTACGCGACTCGAATCAGCGGCAGTACGGTTGCTTTTGACAGCTCTGCGCTGCCGGTCAAAGACATCCCGGTTTTAAAACTTTCCGCCGCCGAGGAAGCCGAAGAGTCGATCGTGGAGGCAATCCGAAAAAAAGCTTCCTTTTACAAAACTCCCGACGGTTTTGCGCATTTTGCGTTGGCCCTTTCCGGCGGCGGGTATTTTCATTTTTTTGAGATACAAAAACTGGCGGCGTTGCTTTTAAGCGCCATGCGGGAGGCGCTCTCGCCGGAATTTCCCCTGACCGTCATATTGGAAAGGGACATAGCGCAGGCGCTAGGCAACGCCATTCGCGTGAAAGCGCCCGGATGCCGCCTTATCTGCATTGACGGGATAAGCCCCAGCGAAGGGGATTACGTTGACATCGGCGCGCCGGTGGGCGGCGGGCGCGTCTTGCCGGTGGTGATCAAAACCCTGGTTTTTAACCATTAATGCCGTTCCCCGGTTAAAACATGAACTAGATGCGGTTTACGCCCACGGAAAATAATGGGGGATTGTGAAAAATGACGGAAAAGGCCTTTGTGCCCGCAGAAAATTATGTGCTGTCCCTGTCGAAGGACGCGCCGCCGGTGGCGACGGTGAAGCAAGGAACGCCCGTATGTTTTGAAACAAGGGATTGTTTCAGCAACCGCCTGGAAACCGAACTCGTCCCTTTTACCAGCGTTAGTTGGGAACACATCAATCCGGCGACCGGGCCGGTATTTATCGAAGGGGCGCAAGCCGGCGATATTCTGCGGGTGGATATCCTCGACATACAGGTGGCGGAAAAGGGAGTGATCGGCAGCGCGCCGGGCTTTGGCGCTTTGCCGGACAGCGTCGGTGAAGTTACCAGGATTGTGCCGATAAAAGACGGCCGCGCGCTCTTTGCTTGGCCGAGGGCTGGCGGCTTGCTGCGCCGCGCGCTCCCGATACGTCCAATGATCGGCGTTATAGGCGTCGCGCCGCCGGCGGAGGCGGTTCCTACCGGAACGCCGGGTATGCACGGCGGGAACATGGACTGCAAACGCATTGTTAAAAACGCCGTGCTTTACCTGCCGGTTTTTGTCAAAGGCGCGCTTTTTGCTTTAGGTGATTTGCACGCGCTTATGGGCGATGGCGAAGTAGTGGTTTGCGGTTTGGAAATTCCCGGGCAAGTAACGGTGTCTTTCCAAGTGATAAAAGACTTGAAACTGCCTTTGCCTCTCCTGGTAGAAGGCGGAGCGCTAATGGCGCTCGCATCCGCCGGGACGCTGGACGCAGCCGCGTCTTTGGCCGCGCGCAACATGCAGGGCTTTTTGACCGATGCGTTGGGTATGGATAAAACCGCCGCCGCTATGCTCCTTTCCATTGAAGGCAATCTATGCGTCTGCCAGGTGGTAGACCCGCTCAAAACGGCGCGGATGGAGATATCGCTCGACATACTGGAGCAGGCGGCTTATGAATTGCCTTAATGCTTTAATATGCAGAAATATAGTAAAGAAAGTATGGATGCAGATTGCCGTGCCGCATAGCAATGTAAGGAGGATTTAAAATGAAAAAAGCGCTTATTGTATTCACGGTTGTGGCAATGTGTATCCTTGCAGCGGCTTGCGGCGGCGGCCAAAGCGCCGGGCCGCCCGCCGCTAAGTGGGATGGGGCCATCAACATTTCGCTCTACCAGGACCCGCCTAAACTTGATCCCTTGGTGTCAGGGGCTTTTGTGGAAAGGCATGTGTTTCAAAGTATTTTTGACAAACTCGCCGATTTAAACGAAAAAGGCGAGATCGTCCCCATGCTGGCGGAAAAATGGGATGTTTCCCCCGATGGCAAAAAATACACTTTCTATTTGCGCAAAAACGTCAAATTTCATGACGGCACTGACTTTAACGCCGAAGCGGCGATTTTTAACTTGGAGCGGTACAGGAATGACAGTTCATCCCTTCGGAAAAATGAACTGAGCCAGATAGCCACAATCGCCGCCGCTGGCAGCCATACTGTGGAGATAACTTTAAAAAGCCCGTTCGCGCCCTTTCTGTCCATCCTCACTGATCGTTCCGGCATGATGGCCTCGCCGGCGGCGATAAAAAAACTGGGCGCCGACTTTATGAACGCCCCTGTCGGCACCGGCCCTTTTGTCTATAAAGAAAGAGTGCGCGGCGCAACCATAACGCTGGAAAAAAATAAAAATTACTGGCTGGCCGGCGCGCCTAAAGCGGAAAAAATCGTGTATAAGATCATCCCGGACGCCAATGTGGCCCTAGTTAATCTGAAAAGTGGGCAGGTAGATCTTTCCAACCGTTTTCCCTTCAACGAGGCGGCAAATTACGCCAACGATCCGAAAGTTACCCTGATCAATCTGCCCAGCCCGGGTTTCGGCGGCATTGCCCTCAACACCGTCCGCAAGCCGTTTGACAATCTTCTGGTGCGGCAGGCGGTGGAAGCGCTGATCGACCGCGAGGCGATTGTAAAAGTGGTGTTGAGCGGCATAGGTACGCCGGGGAGATCGGCATTTTCACCCGGCAATCTGGCTTACAACAGTGAGATCGACAAACCGGCCAAACCTGATCCAGCCAAAGCCAAACGCCTTTTGGCGGAGGCCGGGCTCGCCGACGGGTTCAGCTTTACGCTGACGACCGATATCAACCCCGTGGCCCAACAGATAATTCAGGTTTTGCAAAACATGCTTAAACCGGCCGGCATAAACGCCGTTTTGGAAAAAGTGGATTTCGGCACGGTTCTGGATAAAGCCGCCAAAGGCAATTTCGACATGATTTATATAACTTGGAGCGGCCGGTCCGATCCGGACCAAAATAGTTACGACCGTTTTATCGCCAACGGTTCCTTTAACTACATGAAATACGACAACAGCGAAATGAACAGGCTTTTGAACGAGGCCCGCCGGGAAACGAACGATGCCAAACGCAAAGTTTTGTACGATCAAGTTAGCCTGCTGGCGATTGAACAGGCGCCCTATATTTTTCTCTACCATGAAAACAACCTTTTTGGCACCGTTAAAGAACTTAAAGGTTTTATGGCCGTGCCTGACGGGATGATTCGCACGGTTGGTTTAAGCAAATGATTGGGCCAAAATAAACAGCAGGCGCAACCCTTCAAGCCCCAAGCAGCGTCAAAAAGGTTCGAAAGCAATATACTTATGCCGATAAAAAATGCGAAGGCAGTATCTTGAAAGGCAGGGGACGTAAAATGGGCAAGAACAAGGGGATGGAATAGTGTACAAAAACAAAATGGATTTTTTGGGCGGCATCATAGCTACAGGCAAAAACAACCGGCAAATTGACACTGTCAGGGACGCAGGGGATTCAGGCAGGACTATTCTGAAGGCGGGCAGGGTGATCGATCCCCGGAATAATCTGGACAGCGTAACCGATCTATCGATTCGCGCTGGGCAAATCGTACAATGTGAAGCGGACATTAAGCCGGAAAAGGGAGATGCCATCCTTAACTGCGAAGGGCTGATGGTGCTGCCCGGCCTGATAGATATGCACCTTCACCTGGGCGATCTCTTTGAGGTAACTACCAATCCAATCATTGGCGCTGTAGCGGATGGCGTAACTATGGGCCTTTCTCCGGGTGCTGGCAATTCCTTTCTTGAGCCTTCATTGCTCGGCGCGGAAATAGACCGCGGGCTTCCTATGAACCTCGGCGTATACCTTGGGGCGCTCAATGTACTGGGAACTTGCCTGTCGGACGATGAACTCATTAAAATGTTCCGCGGCGAAATGGATTCTGGCACACTAAGCACCAAGATGTCCCGAAACGGCATTGCGATCACCACGGCGATGCTTTGCGTAGGCATCAAAGACCACATGGGCCACTTCATTATGCCCAACGAGAGCATTGAGCGCATCTATAAGATTACCGATGGGGCTGGGCTTGTATTCATGAGCCATACTCAAGATCCGGAACATGCCGTCCGCCTCGCTGCCCTTTCTAAAGGCCGGCCGCTGCATCTTGCTCATGCCACCGCCGCCGGTTGCGGTACTCATGCGGATGCAGCTGAAGGCATGCGGGCTATCGTCAATATGGTAGACAGTGAAATCATTACCGCTGAATTCGTTGCCACTATGATGCGCTCTGCCGGAGGCTGCCGGGAAGGCCTCATTATGCCAAAAGTGGCGCAGCAGGTCGCTTATGACGCGCTTGCAAGCGGGAAAGTGAAGATTCTTGTCTCGGATGGACAAAATGACGCCACCATGAAAGGGTTTGGCGATACAAGAGACAACATCCCCGCGATACTGGAACTTGCCGGGGAAGGAATCATGGCGCTTAAAGATTCAGTCGCAGCCATGACCTGCAATCCGGCGGAGCTTATCCGAAAGCGCAGCGGCTGCGATTTTTGGCGGACAGTCGGGCATCTGGGCGTGGGCGCGCTCGCCAATGTTACCGTTGTCGACCCCAAGGTTAAACGTGCCGCCTACACCATTGTCAACGGCGATATTGTCGCCTTTGAAAGTCGTGCGGTTCGCAAGGGCTATGCGGCGGGCGGATGGATCTCCAAGTTTGGGATGCTGCGCAATACCGGCGTCGGAGACCTTGCGATGCTCTCTCGCCAAAGATAAACGGCTTGATTTCAGCAAACTGTGCGTACAAAAATTGCTTATAGCTTCAAAAAGAAAGCCGTGATATAGCGATCGGCATGAACTGCCGTAGGCGCTATAGGGAAAACATCTTGACAATGTTGCGAAAGGGGCCGATGAAGGACGATGGAACAAATGAGAATGAATTACCTAACGAGTACGGCAATCTTTAAAAATGGGAAATTGATCGACACTATCGGCAATATGAAAAAAACGGGGCGCACTATCCTCAAGGGAGGCCATGTCGTTGATCCCAAAAATGACATTGATTCCATAAAAGATGTTGCCATTATTGGCGATGCCATCGTTGAAGTGGCGGATGAAATCAAATCCGAAAAGGGAGATATCATTGTCGATTGCTCCAATCTGCTTGTAGTCCCGGGATTGATCGACATGCACCTGCACCTTCATGACTTATTTGAAGTTTCTTCCGACCCTATTATTCGTGGCGTTGCCGATGGCGTAACCATGGGGCTCTCGCCCGGCGCCGGCAACACCTTTATCGCTCCCGGCTTGATTGGCGCGGAAGTGGATCGCGGCGTCCCCATGAATGTGGGCGTGTACTTGGGGGCCTCTAATGTACTAAGTACCATGGCGGCTACCGAAGACCTGGTCGCATTTTTCAAAGGCGAACTTGATCCTGACGTCGCCTTTACTAAAATCACCCGCAACGCGTTCTCGAATTCGACTGGCCAACTTTGTGTCGGCATTAAGGATCACATGGGGCACTTTTTGCTTTCCGATGCGCATCTTGAGGCAGTTTACCGGATTTGTACCGAGGCTAAACTGATGTTCATGAGCCATACTCAGGATCCTAACCGCGCAGAACATGTGGTTGCGGCAGGGAAAGGCCGACAAGTCCACTTAGGGCACGCCGATTTTGCCGGTTGCGGCACGCACGGAGATCCGGTGGAAAGTATCCAGGCTATCTTGGAACTTATTAAAAAGCCGGGCGTTACAGCGGAATTCGTTACATCCCAATTGCGCCCCGGGCGAGGCAGCCGCGAGTGCATGTATGTGCCCGAAGCCTCACAGAAAATAGCATTGGACTCGCTTCATCAAAGCAAGGTCAAGATTCTCGTCTCAGACGGCGCCAACGATGCTACCCTCAAGGGCGCGGGCGATACGCGCGACGATGTTCCCTGCATCATTGAACTTGCGGACCAGGGGATTCTCAGCTTGAAAGATTCCGTCGCCACCATGACGTGGAACGTCGCCAAGCACTTTGGCGACGTTACTGGCCGCACCGAATTTTGGCATGACAAAATCGGGCACATTGGCGTGGGCGCTTATGCCAACATTACCTGCATTGACCGCCTCGATAAACTGGCGACCTATACCTTCGTCAACGGAAGGATTGCGGGTTTCGAAAACCGTGCCGTCCGCCGTGCCTATGATGCCGGCCGTCTCGTAACTACCTATGGCATGATAGCCAACACCGGCATTGGCGACATGGCGATGTTTAAATACGGAGAATAAACACCACTTTGCTATCACAGTTTTCCAGCTCGGCTTGAAGATTCGGATAGACTGCCCCTGCGAAAGGGGAGCATCGCCAGGGGCGGCCATATTTTGCCTGATGAAAATATGGTTCCAAGTGGAAGTATCCGCCGCTAAGCGCAACCCAAAAAGAAAATGTATTTTACGGTTGCGGCAAAGCAGGCATAAAGGGCGGCGCAGACCATGGCCGGGCTTTATTGGGGATATGCGGGAAAGCGCATGGAAAAGTCCCGTGTAGCGCGGCTTCCAGTAAATTTGGAGGAGGGCTTTGTATGGCTGGTCACAATAAGCGCCAGTACGGATCGCCGGCCGGATTTTTGCTCACGGTGGCGATTGGGTTCGCGTTTTACGTCATGCTGCCGCTGATCCCCAGCATGGGCATAACATATTTCGCTTACAAAAACATCATTGATTCAATTGGATCCGATGCCTCAAAGCAGTTTTTGTGGTTTATGATTAACTGGACAGAAGCTGACTTCACCGCAGGTGTTTTCTCCAGCGCCATGGTGATTGTGGGGGGCGCAATTGCTTGGCAGCTTGCTGTCAGGGGTTCCGTAAAACGAGGTTTTCCCATCTGCTACGGATCAAGCCATACTTGGCCCTGGGTTTTAGCCGCGCAGGTTGGAGCGCTTTTGACTAACATGTACCTGTTTGGGTACCTGTTCCTTCTCGGGCGTGACGGCGTTAGCTGGGTTGCCACTTTTATTGTTTTGGTCAGCGTCCCGTCAGCTTTAATGCTGACTTATGGCCCTACTGTCCCTACATTGCTCACGGCCATTATCCTGCCGGCATCCATGGCGGCCCCTATCTCCTACTGGCTGTCCAAGACGCTGCTCCCGATGCTTAAGATCCCGGGCGGCATCTGTAACGTGCTGAGCATGGCCTTGTCAGGGTTCGCGGTCATGGCCGTGTGCCGGGTGCTTCCTTGGATAAAAAAGGTTGAGCCGAAACCCATTCCTGAAAGCGGCGCAAAAGAAGATGTCTTTTCGCCTGTGTGGGCGGTTCGCCGTGCCTTTGCGGAATTTTCCGAGCCTCATTTTTACGGCAATGAAATTGTCGGCGCATGTATTTTGGGCGGCGCGGTAATCGATTGGATCATCAATAAAGAACATGGGCTCAGCGGCCTTGCGGGCGAATATCTGCCGGCAATCTTGCTGGCACAGTTCATTGCGGCCGGCGTGGGCATTTTTTTGTACGCCCGCAAGTTCGATAATGGCGGATGGTACGGCACTTATGTTCCCGTTGTGAGTTCGGCTCCCTGGTGCGTACTTGCGTTTGGAGCCGAACTTCCGAAAGTCATCTTTATTGCTGTATTGTCCGGGATTTTAGGCGCGCCGGTAGCATCTTCCTTAGGGGAAAAATTGCCCGAAGGCATTCACATCTTTGTAGCCAACGTGATGGCCATGGCAATTACCACAGCGATAGTATGGGCAGTAATGGACATGATGCCGTGGTTTTGACGGCGAACGGATAGGGGATGGGATGGATTAAGGCACTCAGGGTTCAAATTGCCGTGTTGCATAATAATTGGGGAGGATTTAAAATGAGAAAAGCGTTTGTTGTATGCGCAACTGCGGCAATGTGTATCCTGGCGGCGGCTTGCGGCGGCGGCCAAAGCGCCGGGCCGTCCGTTGCGAAAGGTGACGGGGCCATCAACATTTCCCTGCACCAAGACCCGCCGAAACTTGACCCAACGGTATCGGCGGCTTTTATTGAAAGGCACGTTTTCCAAAGTATTTTTGACAAGCTCGCCGACTTGAACGAAAAAGGCGAGATTGTGCCCATGCTGGCGGAAAGGTGGGACATTTCCCCTGACGGCAAAAAATATACTTTCCATTTGCGCAAAAACGTCAAATTTCATGACGGCACTGATTTTAACGCCGAAGCGGTAAAATTCAATTTCGCGCGCAACATGGGCGAAAGCTCGGTTCGGCGCAACGAGCTGAAAGAGGTGGACAGGGTCGTCGCTATTGACAACAATACAGTCGAGGTATATTTAAAAAATCCTTTTGCCCCTTTCATGTCCATTCTTACCGATCGTTCCGGCATGATGGTCTCGCCCGCCGCGGCGAAAAAATTGGGGGCGGACTTTATGAACGCGCCTGTCGGCACCGGCCCTTTTGTCTATAAAGAAAGAGTGCGCGGAGCGACCATAACGCTGGAGAAAAACAAAAATTACTGGCTGGCCGGTTTTCCCAAAGCGGAAAAAATCGTCTACAAGATAATTCCGGACGCCAATGTGGCTTTGGTCAACTTAAAAAGCGGGCAGCTTGATATAACCAACCGTTTCCCCTTCAACGAGGCGGGCAATTATGCCAATGATTCTAAAATAAACTTGGTCAACATTCCCAGCCCGGGTTTTGGCGGTATATATCTGAACGCGGACAAAGCGCCCTTTTCCAATGTCCTTGTCCGGCAGGCCATAGAAGCCCTGATCGATCGCGAAGCGATTGTAAAAGTAGCGCTAAGCGGCGTTGGCACGCCCGGCCGTTCCCCTTTTTCGCCCGGGAACATGGCTTACAGCGACCTGGACAAGCCGCGGAAGCCGGATTTGGAAAAAGCCAAACAGTTGCTGGCGCAAGCCGGATTGCCGGGCGGCTTTAACTTTGCTTTGGCGGTAGAGATGGATCCGGCCGCCCAACAAGTGGTGCAGATGGTACAAAGCATGCTCAAGCCGGCCGGCATAAACGCCAGCATAGAAAAGGCCGATTTTGGCACGGTGCTTGACAACCTGGCCAAAGGGCAGTTTGACGTCAGCTTCCTGCCCTGGAGCGGGCGCATAGACCCGGATCAGAACATTTACGATCGGTTTATCACCAACGGCCCGTTAAATTACGCAAAATACAGCAACCGCGAAATGGACAGGCTGCTGGACGCCGCCCGCAAAGACACCGATGCCGCCAAACGCAGAGAGCTTTATGATCGGATCGTTGTTTTGGCGTTAAAAGAATCGCCTTATATATTTTTATACCATGAACACAATCTTTTTGGAATGGGCAAAACGGTGGCAGGATTTATGCCTGTAGCTGACGGCATGATCCGCACAGTTAATTTGAGCAAACAATAAGTTTGGTTTGTGGGAGGGGTTTTGTATGGGTTTTGTTATTCGCAGGCTACTAGCGGCGCTGCCGGTCCTGTTTCTGGTCAGCGTGATGGTCTTTATGATGCTGCATATGCTTCCCGGAGATCCGGCCACCGTCATTTTAGGCGACGAGGCCACGCCGGAAGCGATTGCGGCCCTGCGGGCGGAACTGGGGTTGGACAAGCCTTTGCTCACCCAATACCTTGACTGGGCAAGCAAAGTGTTTCACGGCAACTTGGGGCGCTCCCTGCTGGATCGAACGCCTGTAACCGAATTGATCTTGCAGCGGTTGCCCGCGACCGCCGAACTTATTGTCGGCTCTTTTTTGGTCGCGCTGGCCATAGCCCTGCCCAGCGGCATAATTGCCGCCTCAAAGCCTAATCGGGCGGCGGATCACATAGGGACGGCCATATCCTTTATCGGCATGTCCATACCGCATTTTTGGCTGGGCATGATGTTCATAATGTTTTTCGCGGCCAGGCTTGGCTGGTTTCCAGCTTCCGGCTACGTTCCTTTCAGCGTGGATCCCGCAGCCAACCTGATGGCCATGATCATGCCGATGGTCGCTACCGGGTTCAGGGAATCGGCGATTCTTATGCGGATGATCAGAAGTTCGCTGCTGGAAGTAATGAGCCTTGACTATATAAGGACGGCCAGGGCCAAAGGCCTGCCCATGCGCAGGGTGATTTTGGGGCACGCCCTGAAAAATTCCCTCATACCCGTTGTTACCGCCAGCGGCATCATGGTCGCGAGCCTGTTGGGAGGCCTGGTGATAACCGAAAGCATTTTCTCCATACCCGGTTACGGCAAACTCATCATCGACGCCATTTTCAGCCGTGATTATACGACCGTGCAGGGCGCGATCCTTATTTCGGCGGTCATTGTCGTAGGCATAAATTTTATTGTCGATGTGCTTTATACGCTAATCGATCCGAGAATAAAACTTGGCAAGGAGAGCAACTGAAATGAGCGAATTGTTTGCGGAAGGCGAAACGGGCGCGTCCGATCCGCAAGTGCCAATGATCAGGGCATCTTTCATCGGAAACGTTCTGCGGCGGTTTAGGAGAAATCACCAGGCGATGCTCGGCTTGGCAATCATCGCCGGTTTGATCGCCGCCGCCTTGCTGGCGGATCTGCTGGCGCCGTTCGATCCTGTTTTCGCGCAGGACTATGAGGCCATCCTCAAAGATCCGGGCGGCAAACACTTGCTGGGAACGGACGACTTGGGGCGCGACACTTTTTCGCGCCTTGTTTACGGCGCCAGGCTGACCATGCTGGCGGCCGTCATCCCTGTGGCCATAGCGCTCGTCGTCGGCGTCCCGATAGGGCTTTTTGCCGGATATGTGGGCGGCGCGCTGGACCATTGGGTGATCATGAGGCTGGTGGACGCTTTGCAAGCTTTCCCTTCCCTTATCCTCGCGCTGGCGATGGCGGCCGTTTTGGGCGGCGGGTTCACCAACGCCATGATTGCCATCGGGATAGGGTTCCTGCCGGCCTTTATAAGGATTACCCGCGCGCAGACATTGGCGGTAAAAAACCTCGAATATGTGCAGGCGGCGCGTTCCATCGGCGCGACCGACAAACGCATCGCGCTTTTTCATATCTTTCCTAACATTACCGCGACTTTGCTGGTACAGACGACTTTGGCCATGGCCACGGCAATTATCGCCGAAGCCGGGCTTTCCTATATCGGGCTTGGCGCGAGCCCGGAGCAGCCCAGTTGGGGTTCCATGCTGCGCAACGCGCAAAGCTACCTTAATACGCAGCCCTGGCTGGTGGTGTGGCCCGGCCTTGCCATATCGATGGTCGTCCTCGGTTTCAATCTGCTGGGGGACGGCCTGCGCCAGGCGCTCGATCCCAAGGCCAATAAATAGAAAAAGAGATGATAAACCAACATGGATCACTTTTACTATCCCTACCCATCCAGAAGACAGGTCGTTTTCGCCAATAAAGGCATGGTTGCGACTTCGCAGCTATTGGCGGCGCAGGCGGGGCTTCACGCACTGCGCGCGGGCGGCAATGCCGTTGACGCCGCCGTGGCGGCCGCCGCCTGCCTGACGGTGGTGGAACCGACGTCTAACGGCATCGGCGGCGACGCTTTCGCGCTGGTCTGGGCAAAAGGCCGGTTGCATGGCTTGAACGCCAGCGGGCCATCGCCTTTTGGCCTTACCTATGACATGCTGAAAGGGAAAGGCCTTGCGCAGATGCCGGACAGCGGCTGGCTGCCGGTAACCGTGCCCGGGGCGCCCGCCGCCTGGTCCGCCCTGCATGAGCGGTTTGGCAAACTTTCCTTTGCCGCCCTCTTTGAGCCGGCCATCGAATACGCGCAAAACGGCTATCCGGTTTCGCCGGTAGTCAGCAGGTTGTGGAAAAGCGCGTTGGAGCGCTTCAAACAGTATAGCGGCGATGAATTCCTGCCTTGGTTCTCGACTTTCGCCCCAACGGGGCAAGCGCCCACGCCAGGCGAAACAGTACGTTTGCCTGGCCACGCCGCCTCCTTAAAAGCGATCGCTCAATCCAGGGCGCAGGATTTTTACCGGGGGGAACTGGCGGAAAAAATCATTGATTTCGCCCAAAAAACCGGCGGCTATCTGCGTTTGCGCGACTTGGCGGAATTTGCCCCGGAGTGGGTGGACCCTATCGGCATAAATTACCGCGGCTACGAGGTGTGGGAGATACCCCCCAACGGGCACGGCCTGGTTACTCTGCTGGCGCTCAACATTCTCAAAGGCTTTGACTTTGACGCCAAAGAAAGCGTGGATACTTATCACCGGCAGATGGAAGCCATCAAGCTGGCATTTGCCGACGGTTTGAAATACATCGGCGACCCGCGGTTCATGCAGGTTTCCGTGCCCGAACTTTTAGCCGGCGGCTACGCCGCCGAACGCCGCAAACTTATCGGCAACGAGGCCTTGGCGCCCGCCACCGGGACATTCGGCGGCGGCGGTACGGTCTATCTGGCCACCGCCGACGGCGAAGGGAACATGGTTTCTTATATTCAAAGCAACTACAAAGGGTTCGGTTCGGGTTTGGTCGTGCCCGGAACGGGCATAGCGCTGCAAGATCGGGGCGCCAACTTCTCCCTTGTGCATAGCGACGCCAATTGTTTTGCGCCCGGCAAAAAACCTTATCATACGATAATTCCCGGTTTCCTGACCAAAAACAACCAACCGGTCGGGCCTTTCGGCGTTATGGGCGCTTTTATGCAGCCGCAGGGACATTTGCAGGTAGTTGTCAATACCGCCGACTTTCTCCTTAATCCGCAGGCGGCGCTTGACGCCCCGCGCTGGCAGTGGATAAGCGGCAAAACCATCCAGGTTGAGCCCCAGTTCCCCGACCATATAGCGCAGGCACTGGCTCGCCGCGGACATGACATTGTCAGGACGGTTGACGGGCAGGCCATGGGCAGGGGGCAAATCATCTGGCGGGACGCCGGCGGGACGCTCATGGGCGCAACGGAACCGCGCGCCGATGGGGCGGTATGCGCCTGGTAGGGCAACCGAAAAATTATTGAGGTGAAAAACATGCCGGAAATCATTTTGTCCGTCCGCGGGCTGAAAACGCAATTTAAAAACGAAGAACGCATCATTCCCGCAGTTGACGGAATAGACGTAACAATACACGCCCGTGAAACCGTCGGCATAGTCGGCGAGTCAGGCTGCGGCAAAAGCGCAACCTCTTTGTCCGTAATGCGCCTTTTGCCGGAAAACAACGCGGCCATTGCCGCAGGGGAAATTCTTTTTAAAGGAGAGGATCTTGCCCAATATACCGAAGCGCAGATGCAAAAATTGCGCGGCAAGGATATTGCCATGATTTTTCAGGATCCCATGACTTCGCTCAATCCTGTCTATACCATCGGACGGCAGCTAACCGAAGGGATTGAGCTGCATTTGAGTTGCGGCAGGCGGGAAGCGTACGAACACGCCCTGCAAATGCTGGGCAAAGTTAAAATACCGCGCCCCGAACAAATAATGAAAGATTATCCGCATCAACTTTCCGGCGGCATGCGGCAAAGAGTCATGATCGCCATGGCGCTTGCCTGCTCGCCGGAACTTCTGATCGCCGACGAGCCCACGACCGCCCTCGACGTTACGGTGCAGGCGCAAATACTTGACTTGATGAACGAACTCAAAGAAAGGGAAAAAACCGCCATAATCATGATCACGCATGACCTTGGCGTCATAGCGCAGATGTGCCAGGCCGTTTACGTCATGTACGCCGGCCAGATCGTGGAAAACGCGGACATCAACGGCCTGTTGGGGGAACCTTTGCATCCTTATACGCAAGGGCTCATGGCTTCCATGCCGGAAAACAACGAAGATGCCGACAGGCTTCGCTGCATACCGGGCAACGTGCCTTTGCCCGGCACGATCAGGCAGGGATGCCGTTTTTTCGCCCGCTGCGCCCAAAAACAAAGCGAGTGCGCGCGGCGGGAGCCGCCGCTTTTCACGGTTGGAGAAAATCGCCTGGTGCGTTGCTGGCGGTTTCAAGCGGAAGGGATGATGAACTGATGGAAGGCAATCTGCTGGTATCCGCCAAAAATATCAAAAAATATTTCCCCATCCGCTCAACGGGGTTTTTCGCCAGGAATTTGGGCTATGTCAAAGCTGTTGACGGCGTCTCCTTTGACCTTTATAAAGGCGACACCTTGGGCATAGTCGGCGAATCCGGCTGCGGCAAGTCCACTATGGGGCGCCTGCTGGTCAATCTGCTTGAACCGACGGAAGGGGAGGTCATCTTTGACTGGCAAAGCCTGTCCGCCCTGAACAAGCAGGAAATGCGCAAAATGAGGCGGCGCATGCAGTTTGTCTTTCAAGACCCTTACGCCTCGCTCAACCCGCGCATGACCGTCGGCGCCGCTTTGCAAGAGCCGCTCATTATTCATGGCATAGGCAACAGCGCGGAGCATTGGGAAACAATCGCCGCCTTGCTTGCTACCGTAGGGCTTGACCGGCGCCACGCCGATTACTACCCGCATGAATTTTCCGGCGGGCAGCGGCAGCGCATCGCCATAGCCCGGGCGCTGGTTACCCATCCTGACCTTATTGTCGCCGATGAGGCGGTTTCCGCGCTTGACGTGTCCATACAGGCGCAAATATTGAACCTTTTGCAGGACTTGCAGCAGGAATTTGCCCTTACCTATCTTTTTATCTCCCATGACCTGTCCGTAATCAAACGCGTCAGCAACAAAGTGGGGGTAATGTACCTTGGCCGGATGATGGAATTTGCCGACAAAAAGGAACTGTTTGCAAATCCGCTGCACCCTTATACGCAGGCATTGCTGGCGGCCGCCCCCAGTTTGCGCCCCGGCGGCAAAAACAAAATCATCTTGGAAGGCGACGCCGCCGGCGTTTCCGCCCCTTTGGCCGGCTGCGTTTTCCATACGCGCTGCCCGCGCAGGGCAAGCGTCTGCGCAAAAGAGAGCCCGGAGCTTGCCGGCGCTGACGGCGGGCACAAAGTCGCCTGCCATTTTGCTTGACGCGGAAAATATGCCGCGCTGGAAAAGATTCGGAGCCGCATCGCAATGGCTTGCCAGAGGTTCCCGCAAGAAAAATTGGCGCAACCTGCGGTTTATGGTTTATAATTTAGCCAATGCTGTTTCCAGATTAAAATCCTACTGTCTATCTTTGCGGCCAATTTACCGCCCTGCCTTGCCCTAAGCCCCCGCCGAACCTACGGGTTCGCCGGCGTTTTTCGCCGCGCAAGGCGGCGAATTGTTTCGCAAATTTCAAGGCGTGTTTTAATCCGGCAACAGTACAAAGGGCCTATATGGCAGCGCCGTAGCTTTTCCGCGCGGCAAGCGCGCCAAGGCCGGAGGCGGTATGGCAAAGAGGGCACTAGTCGCCATGAGCGGCGGCGTGGACAGTTCAGTGGCGGCTTATTTGGCAAAAGAGCGCGGGTTTTCCTGTATCGGCGCTACCATGAAACTGTTCGCCAATGCCGACATAGGCGAAAGCCGCCAAAAAAGCTGCTGTTCGCTGGACGACGTGGAAGACGCACGCAGTGTGGCGAACCGGCTGGACATTCCCTTTTATGTCCTCAACTTGGCGGGCGATTTCAAACGGCAGGTAATTGAGCGTTTCATACATACTTATGAAAGAGGCGGCACCCCCAATCCCTGCGTGGATTGCAACCGGTACGTCAAATTCGGCCTTTTGCTTGGGCGCGCCCACGAACTTTCCTGCGATTTTCTGGCGACAGGGCACTATGCGAGGATTGAACGGGATGCGGCAAGCGGCCGGCTGCTTTTAAGAAAAGCGGTTGACACCAAGAAAGACCAGAGCTATTTTCTTTACGCCATGACGCAAGAACAACTTTCGCGCTCCCTTTTCCCGCTGGGCGGCCTTTCCAAAGAAGAAACGCGCTTAATGGCCGCCGCGCAGGGCTTTGTCAACGCCAAAAAGCGCGAGAGCCAGGATATATGTTTTGTCCCTGCCGGCGACTACGCGGCCTTTATTGAACGGTATACGGGCAAATATTGCGCCGCCGGCGACTTTGTTGACAAAGCCGGCAACATCCTCGGCCGGCACAAAGGATTTATCCGTTACACCATTGGCCAGCGCCGGGGAATCGGCATCGCTTTCCCGCAAGCCATGTACGTTGCGGGCAAATGCCCGGCGGACAATACGGTTACGCTGGCGCCGGCAAATGATCTTTACTCCCAATCGCTCGTAGCCGAAGGGGTAAACTGGATAGCCTGCGCGGGACTGAGCCGGCCGCTGCGCGTCAAAGTGAAGGTCAGGTATCGGCAGCCCGAGGAATGGGCAACTGTTGAACAAATCGACGGCGAAAAGGCGCGGGTGGACTTTGAGCGGCCGCAAAGGGCCGTAGCCGGCGGGCAGGCGGTTGTCTTTTATGACGGAGACATAGTTGTGGGCGGCGGGACCATCGCGCTGCATTCCGAAAACCGTAAATCGCCCTGAAAGTATTTCGGCGGCGCAATTGCATGCCGTTATTTTACAAAACTCATTTTTAAACAAGCCCTAATCTGAGAACAGTACAAATAAAGGGCGGATTGGGCATCTTGAAAAAGTATATCGGCTTACGTGGGCGGCGCGGACAGAATCCGCTTTGGGCCGCGCTTGAAAGCTTCTGGCCTCTTTGCGGATGATTTTCCGTTCCGTTGCTACGGCGTTTCCTGGCGGACTTTTTTCGGTATGCGTCGTAGGCGTTTTCTTGCATAACGAAAAATTCTTGAAAATATACCGAAAATGATTTTTCAAACACGGCTTGACCGAAAAAATATTTATGGTTGACAATTAACCTTTCCGCATTTATAATAATAGTTGAATAATCGTTCAACTATATCGACAGGGAGAGACCAATGCGAAAAAGTGCGGCCGATGCGGCAAGATGCGATTGCCATACCATACACGAAGAAGTGGTCAACAGGGTAAGGGGCAGTATGCCGGCGGATGAGTATTTGCTTGACTTGGCCGACCTTTTTAAGGTGTTCAGCGACTCCACGAGGGTAAAAATCCTCTGCGCCCTTTTTCGGGCGGAAATGTGCGTGTGCGACATTGCCGTGATCCTCGGCATGACCAAGTCGTCCGTTTCCCACCAACTCCGGGTGCTCAAACAAACCAAACTGGTAAAGTACCGGCGCGATGGCAAAGTAGTCTATTATTCGTTGGCCGACGACCATGTGAAAACCGTATTTGACCAGGGGTTTGCCCATGTTACCGAAGGTTGAACCGCTGCGGAACTTCTGATAATCCGTGGCGTCGCAGTATCCGCAGGCGGTTGCCGGGGCTTTGGCTTTTAAAATTACAGTTGAACATATGTTCAATCTATCAACCGTTTGCAAGGTCGCCCGGACAACTGTCCGGGGGGGCGCGGCGGCGGGGAAGCTGCCGCTATGTCCAAAGAAAAGGAGGAGAGCTTATCATGCGGGAAACAAACGACAAATTAATGCCGAAGACATTTTATTTGCAAGGGCTGGACTGCGCGTTTTGCGCGCGCAAGATAGAATACGGCTTGCGGGCCTTGCCGGGCGTCAGTTTCGCCCGTGTGGATTTCGCCGGGCAAAAGCTGACGCTGGGCGTGGCGGACGAAGCAAGTTGGCCGGAACTGCTTTTTCGGGTGAAGGAACTTATAGCGGCGGCGGAACCTGACGTAAAGGTTTCCGACTATAAAAACAAAAGCGGCGCGCAAAAAAGCGGCGACGAAACAGGCCGCGCACGCGCCGCCTTGCTCGCGGCCGGCGCGGCGATGTTCGCGGGCGCCTTGGCGCTTGACCTTTCCTATCCAGCCAACCTGGCGGTTTTTCTGGCAAGCTACCTTCTGGTGGGCGGCGACGTGCTGCTGCGGGCGGCGCGGAACTTGGCCCGCGGCGAGGTGCTGGACGAAAATTTTCTCATGAGCGCGGCGACCATCGGCGCCTTTGTTATTGGGGAATATCCGGAGGGCGTGGCGGTCATGCTTTTTTATCAGGTCGGTGAATTTTGCCAGCGCAAAGCGGTGGAGCGCGCGCGCGGCTCGATCGCGGCCCTGATGGACATACGGCCGGATTTTGCCAATTTAAAGACGCCGGGCGGCGTAAAAAGGGTAACGCCCGAAGAAGTAAAGCCGGGAGATCTTATCGTCATCAGGCCGGGCGAAAAAGCTCCGCTGGACGGCGTGGTCGTGGAGGGCTTTTCCGCTTTCGACGCTTCCGCGCTGACCGGCGAATCTTTGCCCCGTGACGTGGGGCCGGGCAGCGCCGTGCTTTCCGGCGCCATCAACCTGAACGGGCTGCTGACCGTCGAAGTTGCCCGGGAGTTCGGTGAATCCACCGTGAAAAAAATACTTGATCTGGTAGAAAGCGCCAGCGAAAAAAAAGCGCCCGCGGAAAATTTCATCACAAAATTTTCCCGCCATTATACGCCCTGCGTTGTTTTCGCCGCCGCGCTCTTGGCGTTCGTCCCCCCCCTTGTCTGGCCGGGCGCCGTTTTCGCGGAATGGGCGGAACGCGCCTTGGTATTCTTGGTGATCTCTTGTCCCTGCGCGCTCGTCATATCCGTGCCGCTCAGTTTTTTCGGCGGCATCGGCGGCGCGTCGCGCCAGGGCATATTGATCAAGGGCGGCAATTATCTTGACGCTTTAAGCCGGGTGGACACGGTCGTGTTCGACAAGACGGGGACGCTTACCAAAGGCGTATTTAATGTAATTTCCGTTACGCCCTCCGGCGATCTGGCAAAAGATGGCCTCCTGTTTTACGCGGCGGGCGCGGAAAGCCATTCCACGCACCCGATCGCCTTGTCGATACGGAAAGCCTGCAAAAACGCCCCGGAAGCGGAAAATGTAACCGAAGCGCGCGAAATCGCCGGGCAAGGCGTAAGCGTGCGCGTTGCCGGCCTTTCCGTGCTGGCGGGCAACGACAAGCTGATGAAATCCGCCGGGGTAACATACAAAGAAGCGGAAAGCCCGGGAACGGTCGTATACGTCGCGGTTGACGGGAAATTCGCCGGCCATATCGAAATAGCCGACGAATTAAAACCCGACAGCGCGCAGGCGGTCGCCGGGCTGAAATCGCTGGGAGTGCGGCGGGCGGTCATGCTGACCGGCGACAGCCGGGCAGCTGCCGGACACGTGGCGGACGCTCTCGGCCTGGATCAGGTCTACGCCCAACTTTTGCCGCATGAAAAAATTGCGATCATTGAGAAGTTGGAAGGAGAAAAAACAAACGGCGGCGTCCTGATATTTGTGGGCGACGGCATAAACGACGCGCCGGCGCTCGTGCGGGCGGACGCCGGCGTGGCGATGGGCGGCCTGGGTTCGGACGCGGCAATCGAAGCGGCTGACATAGTGATCATGACGGACGAACCGTCCAAAATCCTCACCGCGATCAATATCGCCCGCAAAACCAAAAAAATTGTTTGGCAGAACATAGTTCTGGCTCTTGGCGTAAAAGCGGTGGTTTTGGCCATGGGCGCCTTAGGGCTCGCCAACATGTGGGCGGCGGTTTTCAGCGATGTGGGCGTGTCCTTGCTCGCGATTTTCAACGCTTTGCGCGCTCTGCGCGTTTAGCGCCCTTTTGCCGGGAGATTGTTTTGCAAAAACCTCCGCGGAAAATACTTTCCGCGCAATAATATTTTGTCCGCCACTTGGCCGCCTACGGGCGGCTTTTCATTTCTTTCTTGCCTTCCTGCCGGGATTGCTTGGTGTTCAAGGCTGTGTTTAAAATATCTTTTCCGGCGTAACATTGCAATGAATTGTCAGGGCTTCCCTTCGCCGGCGGGAGAAAAGCAAAACCTGCGGATGCCGCCGCAGGTTTTTGGGAAAATGTCTATCGTTGGGCAAAGGCGCATTGGCGCTATCTGAACGGCAGCGCCAATATGCCCTAAAAAATTTTGCCGATCCGCTCAATCGCTTCTTTTGTGCGCTCGGCGTCGCCGAACGCGGTAAGGCGGAAATAACCATCGCCGGCGGGCCCAAAGCCCACGCCCGGCGTACCGACTACATGCGCCTTGGCCAACAGGTAGTCGAACATTTCCCACGAAGACATGCCTTTGGGCGTTTTCAGCCAGATGTAAGGCGCGTTGACGCCGCCGTACATATTAAGGTCGAGCTTGGCGAAGCCGGAACAGATTACCTGCGCGTTCCCCATGTAATAATCAATTATTTGTTTGATCTGTGCGCTGCCTTCCCCGCCGTAGACGGCTTCGGCGCCCCTTTGGGTTATGTAGGATACGCCGTTGAACTTAGTGCTTTGCCGGCGGCTCCATAGGCCATTGAGTTTTATCTTCGCGCCGGCCGCGCGCACGGCAAGTTTTTGCGGCACTACCGTATAGCCGCAGCGCACTCCCGTAAAACCGGCGGTCTTGGAGAAGGAACGTATTTCGATCGCCGACTCCTGCGCGCCCGGTATTTCATATATGCTGTGCGGTATGTCAGGTTCGGTTATATAGGACTCGTAGGCGGAGTCATATATTATGACGCTCTCGTTTTTGCGGGCGTATTCCACCCATCTTTTCAACTGTTTTTTGTTAAACGCCGCGCCGGTAGGATTGTTCGGCGAACAAAGATATATGAGGTCAGCCTTTTCCGAAGGCGGTTCCGGGCAAAAGTTGTTTTCGGCCATGCCCTTGAGATAGACGATGCCTTTAAAGTAGCCGTTCTTTTTTAATTTTCCGGTGCGTCCGGCCATTACGTTGGTGTCAAGGTAAACCGGGTATACAGGGTCGGGGACGGCTACGGTGCAGCCCTTGTCAAAAATCTCCTGAATGTTGCCGACGTCGCATTTGGCGCCGTCGCCGACAAAGACTTCTTCTTCGCTTATTTTTATGCCGCGCGCCAGATAGTCGCCTTTGACAATGGCTTTGAGCAGAAAATCATAACCTTGTTCCGGTCCGTAGCCCCGGAAAGTGGCGGCTTTTGACATTTCGTCCACCGCCTGGCGCATGGCTTTGACGACTGCCGGCGCCAGCGGTTGGGTAACGTCGCCGATACCTAAGCTGATGATGTCGGCGTTGGGGTGTTTTTCCTTAAACTCCGCGACCCGTTTTTTAGTTTCGACAAACAGGTAACTGCCTGGCAGTTTCAGATAGTTGGTGTTGATTTTTGCCATGGGACCGACTCCTTAAAATTATTTGCGTATCGTACAATTTAATTCTATAATATAAACGGGGAATATGACAACAGGTGAAATGGCCAATGAATGTTTTTTTGCGCATAGCCCTTTTAATTTTTTTCCTGTTGCCGGCGGCGGCGGCGGCGGCGGAAAAAATTATTTTTGTGCCGATGGACGACCGGCCGGTCAATCTGTCTTACGCGGAAGATATATTGAAAAGCGCCGGCTGGGAGATAGTTTCACCGCCCGCTGAACTGCTGGCCTCCCGGTATAAATCCGGCGACCCGGACAAGTTGATGGCTTGGCTGGAAGAACAGTCGCGCACCGCCTCGTCGGCGGTGGTGGCGGCCGATGCGCTCATCTACGGCGGCTTGGTCGCCTCGCGGACGCACGATTACGCGGCGGACGTATTGAACGCGCGCGCGGAGCGGCTGATTGGGCTGAAAAATCGCTATGTTTATTTCAACCTTTATGTGTTCGGCACAATCATGCGCACGCCGCGCTCTTTTTCCAAGGGGACGGAACCGCCTTATTACGAGGAGTGGGGCGCCGATATTTTCCGCCTGAGCGCTTTAGAGGACAAAGAAGGCATCCGGCGGCTGAGCCGCCGGGAAAAAGCGGAAAAACGGGAATTGCTGGCGAAAATCCCGGCCCGGGTCAGAGGCGACTGGCTGAACCGGCGCGCTTTGAACTTCGGCGTAAACAAATTGTTGCTCGCAGCAGCCGAAGGCGCTTTTGACTATTTTGCCCTCGGCCGGGACGATACGGCCCCTTTTTCCCAATCGCGCAAAGAAGCGCGGCTGCTTGCCCAGGAATCCGCCGCCGCACGGCTTTACAATTACCGCTCCTTCCCCGGCGCCGACCAGTTGGGCCTTTTGCTTTTGACCAGGGCAGTGCTGGATCGCCGGCAATATATACCGTTCGTCTATGTGGAATATGCGGGGGGGGCCGGCCGGGAAACTGTCCCTTCCTATGAAGACGCCCCGGTGGGGCTGACGGTGAACGACCATATCTACGCGGTGGGCGGAATGCCGGTGCGGACGGCGGAGCGGGCGGATCTGGCGTTTTTCATAAACACGCCGCAAAGCGGCGCAACGCTCGAGGCGGCCGCGCCGGAAAATACGGCGGCCGTAAACGGACATGCGCAAAGCTTTATCGAACTGATAAAAAAGCAAATGCGCGCCAACAAGAAAGCCGCCATCGCCGATGTGGAATTCGGCAACGGCGCGTCCAACGCCTTAGTCGCCGGAATTTGCCGGGAAGGTCTGTCTTGCCGGATAGACGCCTACGCCGGCTGGAACACGGCCGGCAATTCCATCGGCTACGCTTTGGGGCAAGGCCTTCTCGCCCCTTACATGGAGGACAATGACCGCGAAAGGTTACTTGCCGTCCGCTACATGGACGACTGGGCGTACCAAGCGAACGTGCGCGGCGCGCTTTACCGCGATATAGTATGGCCGCGCGGTCTTGACGGCTCTGAACTGGACAAACATAAGGAGATGCTGGCGGCGGCGGCTTTAACCAAAATGACCGCCCTCGCGCGCGCATATCTGCCCCAAAGCGGACGTTACCGCCTAACGGTGGACTTTCCCTGGAACAGGCTGTTTGAGCTGGCGGTCGTGCTTAAAAATGCCACTTAAGCTCCGCGAAGAACAACCGGCGGACAGTTGCCGGGCAACAGCCGCCCCCCGTCATTTTTGGCTCGTGCGGGCGAGAAACTCGGCCAAGTTTACAATATAGCGCTCATGCGTCCCTTCGCCGATCTTTTTTTCGCCGGCGAAGGCGGCTACTTTAAAAAACAGTTTTTTCCCGTTCACAGCCGTAAGCTCGGCCTCGGCCGCCACTTCCGCGCCGGGCAAGGCGGCGGCTATGTGCGAAATGTTTACCTTCAGTCCGACCGTGCCGAAGCCATCAGGAAGCAAAGGGTCAACGGCGCCGAGGCTGGCCCCTTCCATCAGGCCGATCATCGCCGGCGTGGCGTAAACGTCTATTGCGCCGCTGCCGTAAGCCCTGGCGGTATTGGCGGGCGTAACTTGTTCGCTTTTGCGCGCTTTGGCGCCAACCGGCAGGTCAAAGTCAGCCATTGGAAATCTCCTCAAAAAGCGGGAATGACCGCGCCTTTATGTTTTTCCTCAATGAATTTTCTCGTTTGGGGCGAAGTGAGCGCGGCGGCAAGTTTTTTAAGTTCCGGCCTGTTTTCGTCGCCTTTTCTGACTGCGAGTATGTTGACGTAGGGAGAGTCGGCCGCTTCAATAAAAAGCGCGTCTTTCAGCGGCGACAGTTTGGCGTCCAGCGCGTAATTGGTGTTTATAACGGCCAGCGCGACATCTTCAAGCGAACGCGGCAGTTGCGCGGCTTCCAATTCTTTTATGACGATTTTTTTCGGGTTTTCGGCAATGTCGCCGGGGACGGCCGCGATGTCGGCGCCGGGCTTTAATTTTATCACTCCGGCTTTTTCCAGGAGCATGAGCGCTCGCCCGCTGTTAGTAGGGTCGTTGGGTATGGCAACGATCGCGCCTTGCGGGAGGGCGGCCAAAGACTTTATTTTGTTTGAGTATATGCCCATAGGTTCCACATGGACTTTGGCGATGGAAACAATCGCCAGTTTGTGGTCGGATGCGAATTTTTCCAGATAAGGCACATGCTGAAAATAATTCGCGTCAAGCTCCTTTTCCGCCAAGGCGATGTTTGGCCGCACATAGTCGGTCATTTCAACCACCTGCAGGATTACGCCATCCTTCGCCAAAATCGGTTTGATGAAATCAAGGATTTCGGCGTGGGGCGTTACGCTGGCGCCCACCTTAACTGTAATGGCGGGAGAGGACGGGGCGGATTGGCCGCCGCAACCGGCCGTCAAAAAAATGGCGGCAACAAGCAGCATAAACAAGTTACGCATAAATGACACCTTGCCTTCAGGGAATCCCTAATATTTATTTTTTCTAAATTATAACATAACTCTAAATACGCGGTCAATTTAGCGACAAAATAAAGAGGATTTGAAAAAAAGGAAGCGAAATTAATTGTTATGGGCCTGTTCGGACAAGCAAATTTTTGGAGGTAATTGATTCTGTGAAAAGAGTGGCAAGAAACGACATAACAGATGGAATGATCACTGCCGAGCCGATCGCCGACCTGAAAAACAATGTCCTTTTGGACGCTAATGCCGAAATAACAAAAGCGCACGCGGAGATATTGAAAACATGGAATATTGATTTCATCAGGGTGCGCGAACCCGGCGATACCGACGAGTCGCTCAAAAAGCAGTTGGCCGACGACTTGGCTAAAGAAAAGCCGGAAATGTCCCTGGAGCAGATGAAAAATGAATTGGGCATATTTGAGGCCAACATCAAGTCCATCCTGCGCGGCGAGGGCGACCGGCATCTTTATTCCAAGGTCCATGACAGCAAGGCGGGCAGCGCAATCAAGATCACCAGCCTTCTAAATAGCAATACCTTGGATGTTTACGTCGCCATGCTGCAGGAGCTGAACAAATTGTTTGTGAGCGATTCCCGCAGCCGGGCTTTGTTTCTGGGCGACGTTTGCGGCACTTTTGTTAATAAACTCAATCGGTTTGTCATAAGCACGCCGGGAGTGATCGGTTATTGTCTTTATCCATACCGCGTAGATGTTGCGGTGTTGACCGAACATTCCATGCGGACGGCGATCATCGCCACCAAGCTGGCGCAACTGGCCGGCATGGACAGCCGTGAAATCATGACGGTAACCTACGGCGCCATCTTGCACGATATCGGCTGCACTGAGTTGCCTGAACAAATGCTCCATTTCAACAAAAAGTTCTCCCTTGAGGAGCAGAAGCTTTATAAACGACATGTGCTCACCGGCGTGAACATTATCAAAAAACAACGTTTCCTGCCACGGGAAGTGCTGCTCATCATCGGCAGCCACCATGAAACGCTCGATGGCATCGGTTACCCGCTTGGGTTGAAAGCGGACAAACTGCCGGGCGTCGTACGGGTGGTAGCTTTGGCCAATGCTGTCGACCGGGCGATTTATCCCTTGAACAGCGGCCGGGAAGCGTTAAAAATTCCGCAGCTCATTAAGGAACTGCCGTTTTGGGCTTTGCATTTCGACCCGGGGCTGTGCGCTGTTTTAGCCAAATATTTAGAGGATTTTGTCATGAGCAACCGCGTTACGCTCGACGACGGACGTTTGGCGGAGATTGTCTGGAGCCATACGGCGTACAAGGAACCGGTAGTAAGGACGAGCGACGGCGAGATTATCGACCTTAACAAAATTGTGGGGCTGACCATAGAAAGCTATTCCATCTAAAGGAGAGATCTTCCCGCGAAAAATCAAAAAAGGGGGGGGGGCGCTGCCATGCGGTTTAAGTTTTATCATAACAATTTGAACGTGAGGGATTTAAAGAAAAGCCTGCCTTTTTACGAGGAGGCGCTGGGCCTGAAAGAAGTACGGCGCATACAGCCGGAAAGCGGCGCTTTTGAAATAGTTTTTCTGTCGGACGGGCAAGTGCCGCACCTTTTGGAACTTACCTGGCTGCGCGATTGGGACAGAGATTACAATCTCGGCGACAACGAGTTCCATCTGGCTTTCAGCACGGACGATTACGCCGCCGCGCATGAAAAGCACGAAAAAATGGGCTGCATCTGTTATGAAAACCATGACATGGGCATATATTTCATAAGCGACCCGGACGGCTACTGGCTGGAAATAGTGCCGGCGAGGTGATTTGACGTGAAAAAATATAAAGTCGTCCTGACCAACAACTTCCATTTGTCCGGCGTGGAAAAAATGCGGCAAATGTTCGATTTGAAAATAAGGGAAGCGGACACGCCAAAAGAAACATGGCTCGCCTGGTTGGCGGAAGCCAACGCCATCTGTTCCGGCGGCCGGACCAAAATAGACGGGGAGCTGCTTGACAAAGCGCCTAATGTGAAGGTTGTTTCGCAAATTGCCGCCGGCTATGACAATATAGACGTTGCGGCCTGCAGCCAAAGGGGCGTGCTGGTGGGCAATACGCCGGGCGTGGTAACCGACGCGACGGCCGACATCGCTTTCGGGCTTATTTTATGCAGCGCGCGTTATCTGCACAAAGCGTGGGAGCATGTCAAAAGCGGGGAATGGGGCCGGAAAAAGCCTTTTGCCATGGGGATGGACCTTAAAGGTAAACTGCTCGGCATAATCGGCTTGGGCAACGTCGGCCTGGCCGTCGCCCAAAGGGCCAGGGCCAGCGGCATGTCCATAGCTTACTACAACCGCAAGCCTTCCGCCGCGGCATCGGAGATAGGGGCGCAATATTTGCCTTTGGCCGAACTTTTGGGCAAAGCTGATTTCGTGCTTTTGTCTTTGCCGCTCAACGAAAAAACGCGCAAATTCTTCGGGGACAGGCAATTTGCCCAAATGAAGCCCACCGCCCGTTTCATCAATATCGGGCGCGGCGGCTTGGTAGACACGGACGCCCTCTGCCGGGCGCTTAATGACCAAAGAATCGCTTACGCCGCCTTTGACGTTACCGATCCTGAGCCGCTGCCGGGCGACCATCCCCTCCTGGCTTTTGACAATGTCGCGATATTTCCGCACATTGGCGGACAAGCGCGCGAGACCCGCGATGCCATGTCGCTTATGGCCCTTGAAAACCTGATCTGCGCCCTGGAAGGAAGAAAAATGCCTTCCTGCGTCAACGGCGAACTGGAGAGGCGCCTGATAACTTAGAGTTCAGGAAGCGGAAAATTTGCCTTAAATTATCCCGAAAGAAAGATAGCATGATTTTAATCCGAAGACAGCATTGGAACATTTCCCGCCGCCGTCAGGCGGTGGGCGCGTCCTTGGCGGCGCGTATGGAAGGGCGGTCGGGGTGGACAAGGAAATAGTCCTCATTTTGCAGGAAAAAGCCGGTTGGTCCAATATCGTCAAACATCTGGGCAAAGACTTCTTCCCTTTGGACACAACGGACGAAGAAATTGTCGTTGACGCAAAAAACGCCGACGAAATAGAAAGCGAAGGCCGTATCTACGTAAAACTCCACAGCGGCATGTTGGTCAGCGGCACCAGCCGCGTCAAAATTGCCTATTCGGAGGGGGAGATGATGGTAGCCGGGCAGGCGGTTGAGATCAAGGAAATTGTCCTTACCCGCCTGTCCGGGCCCTACGGCGATATTTTGCGCCAGGCGGCCAATCTGTCCGGCAGGTATCGTTGCGCGCTGGAAAGCCGCAACCATGAGCAAAGAGCCAAAGACACGATTAAAGGCGTGGAATTTGGCCGCTTCCATGTCAAAGAATTCGCCGGCCGCACGGTGGAAGAATCGCTTTTTGAGCTTGCCTGGTGGCATCTGTGCGGCATAAGCCAGGCTTCGGCGGAGTTTTCCCTGCATCCGGGCGATCGGCTGCCGGTGCGGCGGTTGCGGGTGGAAATAAGAAAATTCAGATCGGTGCTGGCCATGCTGGAAAAAATCCTCGCGCCGGACGCCATGAAATGGCGGGAGAAACTGCGCGCCCTCACCATAAAGCTCGCGCGCCTCCGGGAACTGGACATAGCCTTGAGCAACTGGCGCGGCAACGCCGCGCACAAAAAAAAATATCCCAAACAAAGCGATCGCCTGTCGGAATTCTTAAGCCGGGAACGCGCGGCGGAACTATCCAAAACAGTGCCTTTTTTTGAGTTGACCCGTTTAACGCCCATGCTCGTGGCTTTCATGGCCTGGGTGTCCGGCGGCCCCATACGGGAGAAGCGGGAGGATCTTTCGCTCAGCAAAGTAGCCAACAAACGGCTTGCCCGCTGGTACCGGCGCATGCAGTCGCTCGTCCGGCGGTACCCGGATTTTTCTGACGACGGCGCGGCGCACGCGGTCAGGATAAAGGCAAAGTCAATGCGCTACGTAATGCAAAGCATGTCAGGCAAGGCTTACGGCGACGACAGCAAAGTAATGCGGAGCCTGAAACGCCTTCTGGACGCTCTCGGCATATTGCACGACAATCACGTGAATGAGGAAATTGCCAAAGGCGCGGCCAAAAAAGGCGCCAACCCCGAACTCATCTATCAGGCGGGCATTTTTACCGGCACTGAAAGAGAGCAGCAAATACGTATCCGAAAAATACTGCCGGATTTGTGGGAAAAGTTTGCGGATGATTGGGAAAATTGGTTTTAGCTTTTGGCGCCCGCCCAAGTTTATGGGAAATTCAATCGGCAACTGTTTTCCCTTTCCTTTGCGCGATGCCCGCGAGCAAATGCAGGACAAGCCAAACCGCGACATGCGAAGATACGTTGTTGGCGTCCCTGGACGGATATATTTCCACAAAGTCAAAAGCGTCCGCTTTTACTTTGCCGCACTCATTAAGGGCATACGCCAGCTCAAAAGTCGTCAGGCCGCAAGGGTCCGGCGGGCCGGCCGGGTTGTGGGCCACGTCAAGGACATCGGAGCAGATCGTTATATACACGGCGGCCGTGCCGTCGGCGGCAATGCCGATCGCCTTTTTGACGGCATCCTGAATGCCCATGAGCTTTATTTGCAGCGCCGTAATCACCGACGCGCCGAACTTTTTGGCTGATTTGAGCCCGTCGGGATGGTTCCTGGGCCCTCTTATGCCAAAATGCACAAGCTTTTTGGGGTTGACGCCGGCATCTTCGTACAGGCGGTAAAATGGCGAGCAGCGGGCAAATTGCTCGTCGCCGAAGGCCGCCACGTTGTCCAGGTGGGCATCGAAGTGGATTATGCCAATGTTGCCCCCGTGTTTTTTGCCGAATTCGCTGATTAAAGGGTAAGAAATGGAATGATCGCCGCCGAAAATTATCGGCATTTTGCCATAGGCAAGGATATCGTTCAGCTTTTCTTTGACGCCGGCAAAAGAAAACTCCCGGTTGCCGTTTTGCACCGGCGTATCGCCATAATCGGCGCCCGTCAAATGGTCGAACACATCTATGTCATAATCCGGCATGTACCCGCCGTAGCGCAAGGAGGCGGCGCGGATGGACTTGGGCGCAAGGTCGCAGCCGGAAAAACCGCCGTAAGTGCAAGTCCCTTCCCAGGGGACGCCCATGACGATTAAATCGTTGGCCGCGATGTCGCCTTTGTTTTCTATCTTGGGAAGGCCCAAAAAGGTCGGCACGCCGCCGTATATTTCCGGGATTTGCCGGCCGGGGACGTAGCAAATAGGTTTATTTCGCATTTTCGTCCCCTTTTTTCATCTGAAAAGTCATGTGGCAGCTTGGCGCGCCGTCGAGCAGATGCGTTATTTCTTCGTGTTCGAGGTTGGGATTAAAGCCTTTGGCGATGGCGCGGTCTATTTCATCGCAGTAAAGTTTCCCCAGCGCCTGCTCGCCCTCTTTTATCCATGCCTCGGCAAAGGGGCATTTGTAAAACTTCTGGTCTATCAGGTTCTCGCCCGTTGCCGTGGCATAGACAAAAAGCTCGGAGCGTTCCATGTCATAATACGGCAGATAGTTTTCGAGCGTGTTTGGTTTGCCGTCCGAAGCGGCATTTTGTGCGATATGACGGCCGCGGGCTTCGCCGTACTTTCTCACCCCGCGCTTTAGCGCCGCCGCGCCCGCCGCGCCAAAGTCTTTTGTAACCTCCCGCGCCACGGAAGAAAAGAGTTGGGCAAACAAAGTATAGATGGACACCGGCCTCAATGTATCCGACATTTTTCTTCCCCCTTATAAGCCGAGATAGGATTTTTTAATCTGGTCGTTGCCCGCAAGGTCCCTTGATTTTCCTGCGGCAATTATTTCGCCGGTTTCCAGCACATAGGCCCGGTTGGAAAGCATAAGCGCCATGTGGGCGTTTTGCTCCACAAGCAAAATGGTGGTTTTGTTTTGCTTGTTTATGTTCCTGATGGTCCTGAAGATGTCTTCAACAATAATTGGCGCAAGCCCCATGGACGGTTCGTCAAGCAAGAGCAGCTTTGGCCTGGACATAAGCGCCCTGCCGATGGCCAGCATTTGCTGTTCGCCGCCGGAGAGTGTCCCCCCCGACTGCTTTTGCCTTTCTTTCAGCCGGGGAAATATTTGGTAAACCATTTCCCTGTCGCTTTCAATTTCATTTTTGTCATCGCGCAGGTAAGCCCCAAGGGAAAGATTTTCCCGGACGGTGAGATTGGGGAATACGCCGCGCCCCTCAGGCGCCTGTGAAACGCCAAGCGCAACGATTTTGTGGGTAGGCATATTGGCGATGTTTTGGCCGTTGAAGGTTATGCCGCCCCGCTCCGCTTTGACAAGGCCGCAGACGCAATTTAGCGCCGTTGTCTTGCCCGCGCCGTTTGCGCCTATGAGCGCCACTATCTCCCCTTGCCCCACATGGAAAGATATGCCTTTAAGCGCCGGTATCACTCCGTATTTCACGTGGAGGCATTCCGCTTTAAGCATTTTGCGCCTCCTCGTCAAAGGTGAACGCCGCGCGGCCCAAATATGCCTCTATCACCTGCCGGTTTTTTTGTATCGCGCAAGGCAAGCCCTCGGCAATTTTTTCGCCGTGGTCGAGCACGACAATGTGGTGCGATATATTCATGACAAATTTCATGTCGTGCTCAATCAAGAGCACGTTCTTTTTCATCTTGTCTTTTATGTGGTAGATGAGTTTTGTCAACTCTTCTTTCTCCGCGCCGTTCATGCCCGCGCCCGGCTCGTCCAGGAGCACGAGTTTGGGGCCGGTGGAAAGGGCGCGGCCGATTTCCAGCAGCCTTTGCTTGCCATAGGGCAGGCTTGTCGCCATCTCGCCCGCCTTGTCTTCAAGGCCGACTGTCTCCAGGATGTTTTCGCATTGCTCAACAATCTCCCGCCTTTGCCGGGCAAGGCCTTTTCCGCCCAGCACGGCCCGAAAAACGCCTTCGCCGCTGCACCCGGCGTTGGCCACAAGCAGGTTTTCCAGCACCGTCATGGCGGCGAACAGCCTGATGTTTTGGAAGGTGCGGGAGATGCCTTTTTGTACCCGCTGATGGGGCTTGAGCGAAGTTATGTTTTCGCCGTGGAAAAAAATTTCGCCCTCGTCCGGCTGGTAAATGCCCGTCAGCAAGTTGAAAAGGGTCGTCTTGCCGGCGCCGTTCGGCCCGATAAGCGATATTATGTCCCCGTCGTTTTGCGCCATGCTGACTTTGTTTACCGCCGCGAGGGCGCCAAAGCGGATCGTGGCGCCTTTGACGTTAAGTATCTCAGCCATGTTTGTTTTCCTCGGCGTTTATTTTGTAAACATTGAGCGTCCGCTTGTCCGCCCCCCAAAAACCGGATGGCCGGTAGATCATCATAAAGACCATGAGAAAGCCAAAAATAAGCATCCGATAGCTGCTTAAAAAGCGCAGCATTTCAGGGATGAGCGTAAGCGCGGCCGCGCCGGCGACCGACCCCGGAACGCTGCCAAGCCCCCCCAGCACCGCCATGGCCAGTATAGTGCATGAATCGTTATAGACAAAAGTGTCGGGGCTGACAAAAGAAATATAGCTGGCGTAAAAACTGCCCGCCACCCCCGCAAACCCGGCGGAAATGACAAAGGCCAGGAGTTTGTATTTGATTGGGTAGATGCCGATGGATTCGGCCGCGATCTCATCCGCCTTGACTGTTTCCATGGCCATGCCTACGCCCGAATTTGTCAGCCTGGCCATAAAAACGATGGTGAAAACGGCAAAAAGCAATACAAGATAATAAAAAGACTCCCTTGAGGAAAAAACGTAGCCGAACATTTCCGGCGGGGGAATGCCGGGAAGCCCCATGGGGCCGCGGGTCAGGCTATCCCAGTTGACAAGCACGAGCCGGATTATTTCCGCAAAGCCAAGCGTAACTATGGCAAGGTAGTCGCCTTTCAGCCTTAGCGTAGGCAGGCCCAGCAGAAACCCGAAAATACCGGCGGAAAGGGCGCTGGCAATGGCGGCAAGCCAAAAATTCAAAGCGAAGTTGAGCATGAGCAATGCCGACGTATAGGCGCCTATGCCGTAAAAGGCCACATGGCCAAGGGAAAGCTGCCCGGCAAAGCCCGTCACGAGGTTGAGGCTAAGGGCAAGGATGACATATAGCCCGATGGAAATGAGAATATGCAAAAAATAGCTGTTTGTTATAAAAAAAGGCAAGAGCAAAAGAACAAGGAGCAACAGGAACAGAAATTTCCTGCTGCTTAAAAATAAGTACATGGCATTGCCCCCTATACCTTTTCAAGGGTCTTCTTGCCGAGTATGCCCGAAGGACGGAAAATAAGCACAACAATGAGAATGCCGAAGGCAAAAGCGTCCCGATAGCCTGAAGAGATATAAGCCGCGCCAAGGTTTTCCACCAGCCCGATGACAAATCCCCCCAGCATGGCGCCGGGTATGCTGCCAATGCCGCCTAAAATCGCGGCGGCAAAGGCTTTGAGGCCGGCCGAGTAGCCCATCATGGGATATACCGCGTCATAGTATACGCCGACAAAAATGCCCGCCACGCAGGCAAGCCCTGAACCAACGCCGAAAGTAAAGGAGATGATTCTGTCGGTATTTATGCCCATAAGGCGGGCGTTGTTGAGATTATGGGAAGTGGCCCGCATCGCCAAGCCTATTTTTGTCCGGTTGACAATAAAATAAAGGACTGTCATCAGCAAACAGGAAAAAACTATGACGCTCAGTTGAATGTTGGATATTGTTATGGAACTGAAAGTATAAGTCCGTATGGGCACATCTATGTTAAAAGGATGGGTTTCCGTCCCCCAAATCAGCATGGCAAGGTTTTGCAGAAACATTGACATGCCGAGGGCGCTTATTAAAACCGCCAATTTGTCGGCGACGCGTATGGGCCTGTAGGCCAGCCGCTCAACAATCGTCCCGGCCAAGGTCGTCAAGGCGGCGGCAAGGGGAAGGGCGATAAAAAAAGGCATTCCCGCCGCCCTTGTCAGATAAAGGCCGAAGAAGGCGCCAAGCATGAAAATGTCGCCGTGGGCAAAGTTCACTATTTGCAGTATGCCGTAAACCATAGTATAGCCAAGCGCTATGAGGGCATAAATGCCGCCGATGGTCAGGCCGTTTAACAGCTGTTGAAAAAACACGCGCGCATGACCTCCCCTCAGTCAGGCACCGGCCAAACCCGGGGCAGGCACGGCGGCCGCCGTGCCTGCCGTAGGCAGCGGCAAAACTATTTTACCACCTGGAACTTGCTTTCCTTGATGACAAGGCGCAGCGGATCTTTCATAACGTCGCCGTTTTCGTCAAACGTATTGATGCCCGTGGCACCCTGGAACCCCTTAACTTTTGCTATATAGTCGCGGATAGCTTTTCTGTCCGTGCCCGCGTTGGCAATCGCGTCCAGCACTATTTTGGCGGCATCGTAACCATAGGCCGCATAGGTCGCGGGATCCTGTTTGTATTTTGCTTTGTAGGCTTTGATAAACTTTTGCGCCACGGGATTGTCCGTGCCTTCATGGAAAAAGCCGGGGAGCAGCACGCCCTCGACGCTTTTCCCGCCGAGGTCTATCAAGGCGTTGGAATAGATAGCGTCAACGCCCATGATCGGCGCGTTCAGGCCTATGTTTTTCGCCTGTTTGGCAATAAGGGCCGTTTCATTGTAGAGGCCGCCGATGAAAAGCATGTCCGGCCCCGCCGCTTTTATTTTGGTCAAAATGGCGCTGAAATCCTTGGTTTCGCCGGCAAGATAAGAATCGCTGGAAACAATTGCCGCGCCCTGCCCCTTTGCCTTTTCGTCAAAAACATCGGCAAGGCCTTTGCCATAGTCGTTATTTTCATAAATTACGGCAATCTTTTTATAGCCGAGATCCTTGACGGCCCATTTGGCGACATAGTCAGCCTGGAAAGCGTCGGTTGTAATTACGCGGAAAGTATAGTCGCCCGCCTTGGTTACGGCCGGCGAACTGGAGCCGGGGGAAATCTCCACAAGGCCGGCTTTGTTATAGATAGGGGCGCCGGCGAGCGTGGCCGAACTGTTGAAATGGCCCACTACCGCCAGCACGCTTTTGTCGCCGGCCAGTTTGTTGGCGACGATGGCCGCCTCTTTCGGGTCAGACTTGTCGTCCTGGACGTCAAGCAGGACTTTTTTCCCTTTAATGCCGCCCTGTCCGTTAACTTCATCGATCGCGAGCTGGACGCCGTTTTTGATCGTTTCGCCGTCCTGAGCCGACGAGCCGGTGAGCGGGATGGCCAAGCCGATCTTGACGGCATCGTCGGCTTTCTTGTCTGTGCCGCAGCCGCCCAGCAAGGCAGCGGACAAAAGCAGCCCCGCCATGAGCGCCGGTAAGGATTTTCGGTTCTTCATCGTCAATCTCCTCCATTATTTCTTAGTCGGCAAAGCAATTTTACCCTTCAACATTATTGACTATTTTTGCTTATTGATATAACATCAAATAAACGACAATGTAGTCAATAAAACTATATTGTCTTTTTATACCATGCCGGCGGCATACTTGTCAATATAATAATGACTTATTATGAACGAAAGCCACGCAACTGAAATTATTCATTAAGGCGGCTTTATCTTATGAAAAAACCGGTGCGCGTCATCCAGTCCATCCAAAGGGCCTTTGACATTATAAACTGTTTCGACGGGGGGAGAAATTCGCGCCTGACCCTATCGGAGATAAGCTGTGCGCTTGGCTTGAACATCAATACGGCGCGGGGCATTGTCAATACTTTGCTCAGCAATGGCTACCTGGAGCAAAACAGCGCCCAAAACGGCTACTCCCTTGGGCTTGCATACCTAAGCAAGGCGGATCTTGTCAACAGCGCGCAAATGGAGGGCATCCGCCCCTTCGCCCGGCCGTACCTGGACAAAATCGCGCAAAAGTACGAGGCCAGCGCCAGGCTCCAGCTGGTTTCCAACAACAATATATTTACTGTTGAAACGGTGAACCCCGACAATGCCCACTATATAATTTTTACAAAGATGTACCAAGCTTTTCCGCTTTACGCGACGGCATCGGGCAAACTTTTTTTGCACTACCTGCCGGAAGGACAAAAACAAGCCGTCATAGACCGGCTTGTTTTTAAAAGTTTCACGCCCAAGACCATTGTCGACAAAAACCTGCTGCGCCGCGAGCTTGAGCAGATAGAGGCGCGGGGCTACTCAACCGAAGACGAAGAAATCGGGCGGGGCGTCTGCGGCATAGCCGTTCCTATCTTAATATTCAGGGGCGCTCTTTTTGGCACAATAAGCGTAACCGCCTTCAGCTCGATAATCGACAATCTGCCGGCGGAGGCTATAAGCGACATGCGCCGGGCGGCGGCGGCAATCGCCAAAAGAGTCGGGCTTGCCGGCGCCTTTTCCTCGGATCTTCGCTAAGGGCGCTTCCGTTTTGTCACAAAAGATCCGCAAGGACGATCGTCTGCGTCCGTCCGGGGCCGACGGACACTATGCCAAGCGGCGCGCCGGACAGTTCGGAAAGCCTTTCCACGTAGCGGCGGGCGTTGGCGGGCAGATCGCCGTATTTTTCGGCGGAGGAGATGTCGGCCTGCCAACCGGGCAGTTCCTCATACAGCGGCTGGCATTTGGCCAGCTCTTTCAGGCTGGCCGGCATGTAGTCAATGCGCCGGCCTTTGTAGGAGTAACCTGTGCAGATTTTCACCTTGGGCAGCTGATCCAGTATGTCGAGGCGGGTAATCGCCAAATAGTCCATGCCGCTGAGCTGCGCGGCGTACCTTACCACTGCGGCGTCTACCCAGCCGCAGCGGCGCGGCCGTTTGGTAACGGTGCCGTATTCTTGCCCACGGTCGCGGATATGGCTGCCGATTTCATCTGAAAGCTCGGTAACGAAAGGCCCTTCGCCCACGCGGGTGGAATAGGCTTTCACCACGCCCACCACCGTGCCGATGGATTTAGGCCCTACCCCCGCGCCCGTGCATACGCCGCCCGCGATCGGGTTGGAACTGGTAACATAAGGATAAGAGCCGTGATCGATGTCCAAAAAGGTTGCCTGTGCGCCTTCGTACATTATTTTTTTGTCGCCTTCCATCGCCCTGGCCAAAAGAAAGCCGGTATCCACCACATAAGGGCGCAGCTTTCTGGCGTATTCCATGTATTCGGCGAACACTTGCGCGAAATCATAGCCCGGCGCGCCGTAAATCTTGTCAAGCAAGAGATTTTTCTCCGCAAGGCAATTTTTTAATTTCGCGGCGAAAATCTCCTCGTCCATCAAATCGCACACCCTTATGCCGGTCCGCGCCATTTTGTCCGCGTAACAGGGGCCGATCCCGCTCTGGGTAGTGCCGATTTTGCCGGCGCCCTTATATTCTTCCTGCAGTTTGTCCAGCGCCTGATGATAAGGCATGATCACATGCGCCCGGTCGGAAACGCGCAGATTGCCGGTGTCTATTCCCCGGCGGTTTATCGCTTCAATCTCGCCCAAAATGACCTTGGCGTCCAAGGCGACGCCGTTGGCCAGGACGCAGAGCTTGCCGGGGTGCAGTATGCCTGAAGGCAGAAGCCTCAGTTTATATTCCTCGCCCGCTACGACCACCGTATGCCCGGCGTTTGACCCGCCTGAATAACGCACGACTATATCGGATTTTTCCGCGAGATAATCGACGATCTTGCCTTTTCCCTCATCGCCCCATTGGGCGCCTACAACTACAACAGACGGCATAACAATCAACTCCTTTGTCAGATTTCAAAACGCGCCAGGATGAGATCGACATTCCTCAACATATAAGCCGGGTCGAAACATTCTTTTATCTCGTCCTCCGTAAGGAATTTGGCGATGTCAGGATCTTTCGCGATATTGTCCTTAAAATCCGCCCCTTCCAGCCAGCGCGCCATAGCGTTTCTCTGCACCCACAAATAAGCGTCCTCCCGCAGGGCGCCTTTGCCTACCAGGGCGAGCATTACCCTTTGGCTGAAAACAAGGCCGCCGGTTTTGTTGAGGTTGGCCAGCATGGCGTCAGGATAAACCAGCAGACGGTCTATGACGCCGGTAATTTTCTCCAGCATGTAATCGAGCAGTTGGGAACTGTCGGGCAGGATCACCCTTTCCACCGAAGAATGGGAAATGTCCCGTTCATGCCAGAGAGCGACATTTTCCAGCGCCGCCTGCGCGTTGGCGCGCAATATGCGGGCCAGGCCGCTGATCCTTTCGCAGGTAATGGGATTGCGCTTGTGGGGCATGGCGGAAGAACCTTTCTGCCCCGGCGTGAAATATTCCTCCGTTTCCCGGATATCCGTCCTCTGCAAGTTCCTGAGCTCGGTCGCGTACTTATCGAGCGACGAGCCAACGATCGCCATAGCGGCAATAAATTCAGCGTGAATGTCGCGCTGTATTACCTGCGTGGCAATGCGCGCCGGCCGAATGCCAAGTTTTTCGCATACATATTTTTCCACTAAAGGGTCTATATTGGAATAAGTCCCGACCGCGCCGGACAGCTTCCCCACCGCCACCGCCGCGCGGGCGGCTTTCATGCGCGCAAGGTTGCGCTCGTTCTCGTCCAGCCAAAGGGCGAACTTTAGCCCGAGCGTCATGGGTTCGGCGTGTATGCCGTGTGTGCGCCCGACCATCGGCGTATGCTTGTGCTCGGCCGCCCGCCGCCGCAAAACAACGGCCAAGTTCTCGAGGCGCCCGACAATAATGTCCGCGGCGTCCCGCATAAGGCACGCCAGCGCCGTATCCTTGACGTCGCTTGACGTAAGGCCCATGTGTATATATTTGGAGGCGTCGCCTACCCGCTCCGCCACCGCCGTCAAAAAAGCCAGGATGTCATGATTGGTAACCTTCTCGATCTCGCGTATCCGCTCCACCGTAAAGTCCGCCTTTTCCTTGATTGCGCGCAAAGCACCTTCAGGGACCTGCCCCAGCTCGGACATGGCTTCCGCAGCCAATATCTCTATTTTCAGCATGGTGCGAAACTCATTGTCATCCGTCCACAACTTCGCCATTTGGGGAGTGCTGTAGCGTTTGATCACACATTGTCGCCCCTTTCCCGAAATTTCACGGCGCGGCGGCAGCGCCCCGTGCCGCCTACAATAATAATACTATCATTTATGAAAAAAAATGTAAAGGAAAGCCCGTCCCTTTCGGGACACTTTCGGGCATAACAGGGCGTTTCGGCAAGATGCGCCCCGCCAAAACGTCAACTGGCCGGGCGTAAGTTTAAAACCAACGGACAATGTCGCCGGCTGAAAGGCAAGAAAAAACGGCCACATGGAAAATGCAGCTTGGCAAAAGAATACAGCAGATAGATTAGACTTCCTGCGCAAGCAAAAATTTGATATGCTCATTATATGAAATACGAAGAAACAGTCAAACTATCCAATCAGGATTTTTGGCGTCTAACAGGGGCAAAGCGTACGACATTTGCGAAAATGGTGGAGATCCTATCTGTTTCAGAAGCGGAAAAGCGGCGCACAGGCGGCCACAAAAGCAAACTGCCAATTGAGGACAAACTTCTTCTCTCGCTGGAACATCTGCGCGAATACCGTACATATTTTCACATTGCCCAAGGCTTCGGGATACACGAGACTAGTGCCCTTCGCATAAGCCGGTGGGTGGAAGACGTCTTGATAAAGGACGGGACATTTTCGTTGCCCGGGCGCAAAGCGATGCTCAAAAATGGTGCCGAGTTCGAGGCGGTCCTTGTGGACGCCACAGAGTCGCCGATTGAACGCCCCCCAAAAAACAGCGCCGGCACTATTCAGGCAAGAAAAGGCGGCATGCTTTGAAAACACGAGCCATAGTCAACAAAGCGGACGGCAAGGTTCTCTGCCTTGCGTTTGCCAACGGGAAACGGGCAGATTTGCGTCTTTTCAAGGCGGCGTGCACGCAAAATCGGGAACCGTACTTGAGGCCGGCACAGGGTACCAAGGGATGGCAAAGATCCACTCCAATTGCGTACTGCCCAAGAAGCGTTTCAGCCGAAGCCCTTTGAGCAAGGCGGACAAGCTCCACAATCACGACATTTCGAGCCGGCGTGTGCTAAGCGAGCAGGTGATTTGCTTTGTCAAGCGGTTCAGAATCGTTGCTGAACGCTACCGCAACCGCAGGAAACGCTTTGCTCTCCGCTTTAGCTTGATTTGTGGGTTGTGTAACTTTGACAGAGCCGTTTAGGTTGCGCAGGAAGTCTATTGTAAATTAAGGAGGTAATGTTGTGGAGGTAGAGCAAAAGTTTATAATACCGCTAAAGGTTTGCGCAAACAGAAAGAAAAAAGAAGCAATAGCAATACCAGTTAGAATTTGGTCTATAGATGAGAAAGAAAGTGCTTTTGACTTTGTTGACAGGATGGGAGAGATGGGATTGCGCCAGATAGAAGAAGTGTGGAAACATTATAAAGACATTATCTGGGTCAGCAATTACGGTTATGTCGCTAAATTCACTTTGGCTGAAGCTAAAGATGTTTTTGGAGATATCCTTGAAGAGCAGGATGGCTATTTTTTCCGAATAAAAAAGGCATATTTTACTAAACCTGACTGGCGCAAAAAAAAGGACTTTCTTCGAGAACGCAATTTTGTTCCTGACAACCGTAGCGGCAAATACCAAATATGTTTACATGTAGATGTAGGCCAAGTTAGAGAAGACTTACATAGAATAGTCGCAAAAACTTTCTTGGAAAACCCCGAACATAAAGAGAATGTTTATCATATTGACAACAATTCTTATAATAACAGTGTTACCAATTTGATATGGCTCACGAAGGAGGAACAGATGCATTGCCTGTAGGCAGAGTAAGACGAAGTGAGCCAAAAAGAGCCGCACGGCTCTTTTCTCGCTACCTTGAACCGCCCAGAGGGAACGGACAAAGAATAAAAAGCCCCATCTGCTTGTACTTCTTGCGACGACGCATCTCAGGTAGCAACCCATATTGATGCATGATGCGAAGAATCGTTTTGGGGCTGGAACGCAAGGATTTTCTGCGTTCCAGCCAAATTTGGACGCGTCGGCAACCATAGGCTTTGCCGCCGCTTTGATATTTACCCAACTTCTTTTCATAAAAATTGCCTTCTATCGTAGTTTCATTATCCTACGACGGGAGGCTCTTTTGCAATGTCTTTTTGCCGGTTCAGTTCAGGTTGCAAAAACAGGCTGTTTTGTATATAATTTAATTGGTCGTTGCTATCAGGGTAATTTCTAAATTGCCTACACAAAACATCATTATGCCAAACGGGAGGTAAATTTATTTGAAAAAAAGTTTATTTTTAGCGGCGGCTCTTATATTGGCGGTCGCCTTCCTTTCCGGGTGCGGCGGGTCCGCGTCCAAAAGCGCCTTTGGCGGCGATATCATGCGCGAAAAAGAAGCGACAAAGAAAATGGCGGCGGAGATGAAGGCTCGTGGCGGCACGCCTTTGATGCTTTTTCAACATGTCAACCTCGACTCGGATTTTGTGCGCTTCATCCGCCAGGATCAGAAAAAACCGGCCAATGTGGATGAATTTATGTGGTCGGCCACTACCGGCTGGAAAGGGCCGACTCCAGTCAGGCTGACCGGTGCAGGCAAACTCGAGGACAATATTTATAATGCCGACAGGGTAAACTGGGAAGCCATTCCGGTCTTTTATGCCAATGTGGAGAAAATGGCCAAGGAAAAAGGCATGGAGAAATTGAAAACAGATGGAATTATGATCTATTTTAACGATCCCGACGATATCAAATTTTCTGCCACGGTCAAGGCCGAACGCAACGAGGCATCTGCAACCGGCGACATAAAAACCGGCGAGGTAACTTATTTTAAAATTCGTTGAAATTCCCAATTGGCGGATAGCGACTCTTGCCTTTAGCAAGTTAAAAACTGGCGTCTTTACGGCAAACTTGCCACGCTATAGTAATTCAGTCCAATATGTATAAAGGCCGGTACAACGCAAAAAAATAGGTGGGCGCTTCGACCTTCGCGCCGCGCGCGCCCATGTTCGGGACAAGGCACTTGTCTATGCCGCTTTCGTCAACGTACGCACGCGCGCCTTTCGGAACTTTTTCCAGCGTCCCAAGAAACCCTTCCCTATCCGTCTCTATCTTTTCAGAATACGCGAACGTCTTTTTTTGGGAGATCTTGTGTTTCCTTAGCCTGCAGTCAATGGATTGGAGCGCATAGCGGGATTTGGCGGCTAACTCGCGCAGATAGATGTCGGGCTTCTCCTCAACCGCTCTCGGCAGTTGTTCCGGGTCAATCTTGCCGCTTGCCCCAGTCGTAATAGGTAGCCGCCGTAATCCCGAAGGCTTCTTTCAGCTCGGCGAAGGCATGTCCGGCTTTCTTGAATGCAATCGTTCTGTCCCTGTGTTTTATATCGTAGGCCATATTATGTTTGTCGCATGGCCTGACTTATTTTTTTATAGTTATTGGCCTAAATGCCATAAAGAAATATTAATAGGAGGGAGATGTCAACATGAACTTTATTAAACCAACGTCGAACTTGCAAAGCAATTTCGCGGAAATCCTGAAAGCCGAGCGCGAAGTAGCACCGCCTGGTTTCTCTGAAGAAAACGACTGTGAAACTGTGGCTGTTGGCGATTACGAAAATACGGCCATCTCGGATATAAAAGACTTCGACGACATACGGTTTGAAAACGAAATCTATTCCAAACTGCAAGAAGCGGTGCAAGAAGCGGCCGGCACAAACAAAAAATTTACATACGACGATGTTCTGCAAGCCGCCAAACGCGCTGCCGAAAGCCAATAAAATAATAACAAGCGCATAGGAGCGGCCAACACGGACAGCATTTGCAACATCTCGCTGGCGGTAAACTCCGGGCAAGATTTTTAGCTTCTGCCGCGTGGCCTAAGCCCACCGCCTTTAGACGGTATACGCTTTCAGCCTTGCCCTGACATTGAAACCGGCGGCATGGTATAATTGCGGCAGAGGAGAACACCCATGCCGGAGTACAGAAAATCGAGCCATGCCGTATACGATATAAAATATCGAGAGTTTTCATGTATAGATATATAACGCTATGCCTTGGTAATGTCTGAAACCTTCTTCGGAAGTCAACATCCGCCAAAGCCTCAATGCGACGGCAACCATTTCCGCCTTTTTGTACACCACCTTTGTACGGCGCGTGAACCTTCCCAAGTGATGGCGCGTATTGCTGTTGTCGTGCTCAATGTCAATTGTGTGGGCCTTGCCGACGACATGGCGTTCGGGCGGCAAAACTTCGGAAAAAGCACGCCAATCATCCTTGTAAAACGTACAGCCCCTCAGGTGTTTCACTTTGCCGTAGAGTCGCCGGAACGTTGCAGTATCACGACCGCCGAGTACCCATGCCACGGTTCTCCGTGTGCCACGATCAAGGGCTTCGATGACCCAAAGCCTGTTTTTTTTGAACCCACGAAATGCCACATTTCGTCAAACTCCATTTCCCGGATTTCGCCTGTAAGCTCCGTATGGGGAGTTTTGGCTCCGGCCTCCACAATCCAACGGTATGCCAGCGACGGCCATGTGTCAAACAGCTTTGCCAACATGTTGAATGAGGCTTTGCCAAGGGAATGCAAAAGTACGCACATGGCCTTTTTTGCCGCAATCTTTTCATTCGTCCTGTCATCGCCTTCAACGAAATTGTAACCGCACTTGTTGCATCTGTACC
>JAISLQ010000026.1 GCA_031290885.1 Acidaminococcales bacterium | reverse complement strand
CGCGCCCCCTAGCAAAGCCCGCCCGTTTTGAAAAGGCTCGCGGGGCGGCAACAATTTAGCGTACTCCTCTGATTTGTGTTATATTGCCCTGCGCGGGGCTTGCCCCGCGCGGCAAAGGCCCCCTGTTACGGGCGGGGGGCCTTTTGCTTTGGCTTTTTGGGCGAGCGCGAATTGCCCCCGAGCCCGCAACGGGCAAAAGGCCGCCGCCCGCGGCGGACGGATCGGCGCAACATCGCGATCTTTGGCAGGCGGCGCGGAGGGCAATTTGTTTTTGACATTGCAGGCTTGTTAAAGTATACTGAATTAATAATACAAAAAATATTACATTGTTTGCGCAAGCAAATATTATGCCCAAAGGATTGATCGCATGAAACGGATTGTCCCGGTTCTGCTTGCCGCTTTCTGCTTTTTGGCTCCTTGTCACGCCGGGCCTTTTGATTTGGTGGCCCGCGAAGGCATGCGCGGCGACAATATATCGCATATCCAATTGCTGCTTTCGCACTTAGGAGTGTACAAAGGCCCCTTGGACAGCAAGTTTGGCCCGGAAACGCGGCAGGCGGTCATGTCTTTTCAAAAATTGGCAGGGCTGCCCGAAGACGGCGTGATCACAAAGTCGGTCATGGGCCAGATTGTGAAACGCGCCAAGCGCATCATGAATACGCCGCCCTCGCGCTACAAGCGCGTGCTGACTATGGAGGCGACCGCCTACACCAGCGACGATCCCGGCTGCGGCCTTTACACCGCCGGCGGCAACCGCCTGCGCCGGGGGCTGGTCGCGGTGGATCCGCGCTTCATACCGCTCGGCACGCGGCTTTTTGTGGCAGGCTACGGTTACGCCGTAGCCGACGACACCGGCGGCGCCATCAAAGGCAGCCGGATAGATCTTGCGTACGAATCAAGGCCTGACGCCTTAAAGTTTGGCCGCAGAATGGTTACGGTATATATTTTAGATTAAGGTGGGAGAAAGACGCGGTTATGCCACGGGAAATGAGCGAAAATGAGATTTTTGTCCTAGAATATCTGCGCCGGCAATATTCGGAGCGCAACCACTTTTACAACCTTTTGGGCCTGCACATAGAGCAAGCCTACAAAGGGCGCGCCATACAAAGCATGATGGTGGAGGCCGGCAAACATACCAACCTTTACGCCAACCTGCACGGAGGCGCGATCATGAGCATAGGCGACTCCTGCATGGGGGTGGCTTGCGCTTCTTTGGGCAAGAGAGTGGTTACGCTCGATACGCATATTAATTTCATCGCGAATGTATACGCCCCTTCCCTGATCACCTGCGAGGCCGGCGTTTTGCACAGCGGGCGCCATACCATCGTAATGGGCGCCAAGGTTTTTGACGGCGGCAGGCGCGTAATCAGTTCCTTGCGCTCAACTTATTATGTAATAGGGGTATTTGAGGAAATAATTGACAAAATCACCTGACCCGGGGAAAAACCGCCAAAAGCGGTTTTATGGGCAAGGAAAGCCTGCGCGCGCGCTCTCGCGCCGCCCAGGCGGTTAGCTTTGCATCGGCTGCCTTGCCGTCTACATTGCAATGAAGCAAGGAGGATTAGCATGGATTTTAGTCTTTCGCCGGAACAATTGGAGTTTCGCAAACTTGTCGCTGAACTGGTCGAAAAAGAAATTAAACCGTACGCCGCCGAAATGGACAGGGAAGGCGCCATGCGCCCCGAACTTATAAAAAAGCTCGGCGACACAGGGCTTTTGAACCTGATCGTGCCGGAAGAGTTTGGCGGGGCCGGCCTTGACGGCGTAACCATCAGCGTCATCTATGAGGAGCTTGGCAAAGGCTGCGCCGGCGTCGCGACTTCCGTGGCGGCCAATTCGCTCGCCACTTATCCCGTATTGCTGCGCGGCACGGAAGAACAGAAAAAGTATCATTTTGACCTTTTGAACGAGGGCAAATTTGCCGCTTTCGCGCTTACCGAGCCCAACGCCGGCTCGGATGCCGGTTCGGTCGCTACCGGCGCCGTAAAAGACGGCAGTCATTATGTTTTGAACGGCACGAAAACTTTTATTACCAACGGCGGCATTGCCGATGTATATCTCGTTTTTGCCAATACCAGGAAATCGGCCGGCATCAGGGGGCTTACCGCCTTCATAGTGCCCAAAGGCACGCCGGGGTTTTCTTTCGGCAAAAAAGAGGACAAAATGGGAATACGCGCTTCCACCACTTGCGAGCTCATACTGGATAACGTGCGCTTGCCGGAAAGCAGACGCTTGGGCCGCGAAGGCGAAGGCTTCCGGATCGCCATGAACACTCTCGACGCGGCAAGGCCGTTTGTCGGCGCCGTGTCGGTCGGGCTGGCGCAGGCCGCGCTTGACGCGGCGGTAAAATATTCTAAAGAACGGCGGCAGTTCGGCCAGCCGATCGCCTCTTTCCAACTGGTGCAAGCCATGCTCGCCGACATGGCCATGCGCGTGGAAGCAGCAAGGCTGCTGGTTTTAAAAGCCTGCTGGCTGCGCGATCACGGCCTGGAGTTTTCCAAAGAAGCCGCCATCGCCAAATGCTACGCGTCGGATACGGCGATGGAGGTTACCACCAACGCGCTGCAAATCATGGGTGGGTACGGCTATTCCAAGGAATATCCCGCCGAAAAATATATGCGCGACGCGAAAATAATGCAAATATACGAGGGCACCAACCAAATCCAGCGATTGGTCATCGCGAACAAGCTTATCTATTAAAAAGGGGCTTTTTGCGGTATAATGACAAGAGGCTACCATAAACACAGGCGGGATGCTTTTTGCGCCTGCGGGCGGTTTTGTCCGCGGGCGTTTGTATTTTTTGAAGAGGGGTGTTTTTAAGATGGGAAACAGGCTTACCAAACTTTTGGGGATCAAATATCCCATAATCCAAGGCGGAATGGCCTGGGCGTCAGACGCCGTACTGGCGGCGGCCGTTTCCAACGCAGGCGGCGCGGGCATTGTCGGCATGGGCGGCCGGACGGCGGCATGGGCGATTGAGCAAATCCGCAAGGCCAAGAGCCTGACGGACAAGCCTTTCGGCGCCAACATTACCTTGCTTTCGCCCAACGCGGACGAAATCATCGACGCGGTATGCGCGGAGAAGGTGGCTTTCGTAACATTGGGGGCGGGAAACCCTGTGCCGCACTTTAAGAAATTGGAAAAGGCCGGCATCAAAATCATCCCGGTAATTCCCAATGTAAAACTGGCGCAAAGAGTGGAAGAAAAAGGCGCCGACGCTTTTGTCATGGAAGGCATGGAAGGCGGCGGGCATATAGGCGTACTGACGACAATGGCCCTTTTGAGCAATGTGCCGCCGAAAGTGAGCATACCGATCATCGCCGCCGGCGGCATAGTCAACGGCAAGGGCATGGCCGCGGCCATGCTGATGGGCGCTTCCGGCGTCCAAATGGGGTCAAGGTTCTTGCTTACGCAAGAATGTCCGGCGCATCCCGCCTTCAAAAAAAGGATAATCGAGGCGGCCGATACGGACTCGGTGGTAACGGGCTATTCACGGGGCAGCGGCGTGCGCTGCCTGAAAAACGATTTTACCGCCAATTTTTTGGCCAAAGAGGTCAGCGGCGCGCCGCAGGAAGAGCTCAACCGGCTGGCTGCCGGCACCAACCGCTTGGCCTCGGTCGAGGGCGACGTAAATAGCGGGGCGGTACAAGTCGGGCAGAGCCTGTATCCCTTGGACAGCATAAAAACCTGCAAACAGGCCATTGAGGACATCGTCGCCGAAGCCGAACGGACGCTGGCGGAGGCGGGGAAAATTAAGCTGGCTTAGCCCAAAGCCGCGGGCACCGCTTGTTTGAGCAATTGGTTGATAAAAGCTTCGTCCGCCGTAACTTGCAGCGTCTTTTGGTTTTCATACAGCACGAAGCCGGGTTGGGCGCCGGCCGGTTTTCGCACATGGCGGCGCGCGGCGTAGTCTACGGGGACGCCGGAAGAGCCGCGGGCCTTGCTGAACCACGCCGCCAGATGGGCGGCGGCGGCTAGGTCGTCGCCGCCCGCGGCCTTGCCGCCGTTTTGCAATATGACGTGCGAGCCGGGGATGTTTTTGGCGTGCAGCCAAATGTCGCCGGCGCGCGCGATCTTAAAGGTCAGAAGGTCGTTTTGCCTGTTGTTTTTTCCGACAAAGACAAAAGCGCCGGAAGGCATTTTTATTTTTAATGGGGCGGACGGCGGGAGCTTGGCGGCTTTGGCGGATTTTTCTTTCCAAAGGCCGCCGCGGGCAAGTTCGTCTTTTATCTCCGCCAGTTCCGCCGCCGTTTGCGCGGTTTCGATGGAAAATTTCACGCCGGCCAAATAATTCAGGAGGCTTTTCCCTTGTGCCAATTGTTTTTGTAAATTGCCGGCCGCGCGCTTGGCCTTGGCGTACAGTTTGTAATAACGCTGCGCGTTTTCGGCCGGGCTGAGGCCGGCTTTAAGGGGCGCCTCGACCCACCGGCCGGTGAGGGTGTCGGAAAAAGCGTACCGCTCCATGCCCTTTTCCAAAAGATACAGCCGCTGCATGAGGTTGTCGGCGATGTTTTTGAACTCGTCGGCGTTGGCCGCAGTTTCGTGTTCTTGCGCCAAGAGCGCGAGTTTTTTCTCCGCGCGCGCCTCTTCGCCTTTGACGAATTTCAGCAGACGGGCGTTTTCCGCGGCCGGGACTTTTTTCAATCCGGCCGCGAAGGTTACGGCCTCGTTTACGCCGGGGAAGCTTTCGATAGCAATTTCCCCCAGATGCCCCGGTTTATAAGGCGCTATGCCGGCCACGAGATTTCCGTCCTTTACGGCGACGGTGATGGGCGCGGTTTTTTCTTTTATGGGGACGGCGATGCTTTCAATGGCCTCCGACAAGGCGGCTATGTCGTGCGCGTCCAGCGCCGCCGCCGGCAGGGAGGGCGTCAGGCCGGCGCGCCAGATAATTTCCCGGGCGGAAAACGGCCCTATTCCCACCGTCGCTTCCAGCACGGCCGCCGAAAGGTCGAGCCGCGACCGGGCGATGTTTTCCGCTATCGCCCCGGCGCCTTCCGTCAGAACATTGCCGCCGTTTTGCGGCGGCGGGGGAAGATAGGGGCGCCCGGGCAGCATTTGCCGGAATCTGTTCAGATTTTCGCCGATATGCTTGGCGCAGCCGATTATGGCCCCGTCCTCCGCTAAAATTATGTTGCTGCTTTTGCCGGTCAGCTCAACTATCAAATTCTTCGTGATGATGTTGCGGCCGACGCCCAGCGCGTCTATGTCAAAAATTATCGCCCGCTCCAGGTTTTCTTGTTTTATGGCGGTTATCCGGCCGTTTTCTATGTGCTTGCGCAGCAACATGCAAAAGGCCGCCGGCGCGTCCGCGCCGGTCGGCCGTCCGGCCAGCAGCCGCATGTGCGGGGCGTCGCCTTGGCAGTTTATGTAAAGGTGAAAATCCTTCTGCCGGTTCCTTATGCGCAAAAGAAGCGAAAACCGGCTTGGCTGCGTAACTTTGTCGATACGCCCGTTAAGGAGCGCCTCGCTGATAAATTCCCGCAATAAAGCTAAAGTAATGCCTTCAAGGTTCATTTTGGCTTCGGCCTCCGTTTTGCGCTGACCAAGCGCCGTTTTATGGGCAAAACGCGTACGCGGGTTCCTGGTTTTCGCGGGGGGCGGCGCCTCGATTGCCGCCGCGCCAAACATTGGCCTCGCGCATTGCCGGGCCGCGTTTTTATCGGGCGCGGGGCGGCAGTCGGCCGCTTCATCTTTTATGTCCGCTTGTCTTTTTGCTCATCATATCGTTTTTTGAAAAAAACGGTAATTAATTGGTTATTAGCTGTAAATAAATTTTAATAAATTCCGTAAGTTGACAAAAATATTATAAATATTATAAAATAGTTATACAAAATTATCACAAGGGAGCAAATGTAATGTTCCCGCAGAAGGTTTGCGAAGGAGGTATGGCATGAAAAAATTTTTATGGATCCTGACAGTCGCGGCGGCGGTTTTTCTGGGCGCGGCCTGCGGCGGCCCCGGCGCGGAGGGCGACAAAAAGGTGGCGCTGACGGATGCCGGCTGGGACAGCATTCGGATACACAACGAAATTGTAAAGATAATCGCTGAAAAAGCTTACAATATGAAAACAGAGGTAATAACCGGCTCCACGCCGGTTACGCATACCGCGCTTTTGCGCGGCGACATTGATGTCAATCTTGAAATGTGGACAAGCAACATAGCGACTTACAAAGACGATTTGAAAACCGGTTCCATTGTCGAGCTGGGCATTAATTTTGACGACAACCGGCAGGGCATATACGTGCCGCGCTATGTCATCGAAGGCGACGCCCGGCGCGGCATCAAGGCCGCCGCGCCCGATCTTTCTTCGGTGGCGGATTTGAAGCGCTACCCGCATGTTTTCCGGGACGAGGAAAACCCCGGCAAAGGGCGGCTTTACGGCGCGATCCCCGGCTGGGTGGTTGACAATATAAATTTCAAAAAATTCAACTATTACCGGCTCAACGAAAACTTCATATATTTCCGCCCGGGATCGGAAGCGACCTTGTACGCCGCTTTCGTGTCGGCTTACGAAAAAGGGCAGCCGATTGCGGGCTATCTTTGGGAGCCGACTTGGATAACGGGAAAATACGACTTTGTGCTGTTAAAGGACGCGCCTTACAGTACCGAGGATGATTTTCTGGCCGGCCGGACCGCTTTTCCGTCCGTGCCGGTGGCGGTGGTCGCCAACAAAAAATTTGTCGCCCGCGAGCCGGAGTTTGCCGATTTCCTGAAAAAATACCGCACTTCAAGCGCCTATACGGCGGAAGCCCTCGCTTATATGCAAAACAACAAGGCCGACTATGCCGGCGCCGCCAAATACATGTTAAAAAAATATCCCGACATGCTGGATAAATGGCTGCCTGCGGACAAGGCGCGGACGGTGCGCGAATATGTCGCAAAATAGTATATGGGGAGGTATTTATGCGCGAATGGCTGATAAATTTCCCGCAGTGGCTGCATCTGGATTTTACTGACGATATTGACGCTTTTATGCGTTACCTCAATATACATTATAGTGATTTTTTCGCTATATTCAAGGGCTTTCTAAATACTTTCATCGGGCTTGTCTATCAAGTGATCGCGCATATCCCTTGGTGGCTGTTCATCATCATGGTGATGGCCGCCGCCAGGCGGCTGACCGGCCGGGCGAAAAGCGCCGCCTTGTACGGCGCGATGCTTATGGCGGTCGGGATTTTCGGTTATTGGGAGATGATGAACGAAACTCTTTCCGTAGTGATCACGGCGGTGTTTTTTTCCCTGCTTTTCGGCTTTCCGGTCGGGGTGTTCGTATCTACCGCACGGCGGGCGGAAGCCTGGCTGCGGCCTGTGCTGGACGCTATGCAGACCATGCCGGTTTTTGTCTACATGATCCCTGCGGTCATGCTTATGGGGCCGGGCAAAGCGCCGGCGGTCCTGGCCACCTTTGTTTATTCGGTAGTGCCGGTCATACGGCTGACCAGCCACGGCATAAGGCAGGTGGACCCGGAAGTTACGGAGGCGGCGAAAGCGTTTGGATCTTCGCGCTGGCAGACGCTTTTGAAGGTACAGATACCGCAGGCCAAGCCTACGATCATGGCCGGCGTCAACCAAACGATGATGATGACCGTCGGCATGGTGGTAACCTGCGCGATGATCGGCGCGAACGGCCTCGGCATGGAAGTGCTTATCGCCATCAACCGCACTGAATCCGGGCGCGGCATAATTGCCGGCGCGTCCATCGTCATCATCGCCATAATCATTGACCGCCTTACGCAGGCCATGAGCAAAGAGAGGCGGGCAGGGTGAGCGTTCCGGCGATTGTGGAAGTTAAAAACCTTTATAAGTTTTACCGCGCGCGCGAGTTTGCCGTCGATAAGCACGCCGCTTTGCGGATGCTGCAAAAAAACGCGACGAATGAGGCCGTATTGGAAAAAACCGGCGTTACGGCGGCGGCGGTGGATATTTCCTTTGAGGCCGGGCGCGGGGAGATTTTTGTGCTTATCGGGCTTTCCGGCTCGGGCAAATCAACCATTCTGCGCTGCATCAACATGCTTAACCCGCCCACCTTTGGCAAGGTGTTCATCGAAGGCGAGGATGTTACGGCCTATGGCGAGCGCCGGCTGCTGGAACTTAGGCGGACGAAAATAGCCATGGTGTTCCAGCATTTCGGGCTGATGACGCACAGGAACGTCCTGTCAAACGTCTGCTACGGCCTTGAGGTGCGCGGAGTCGATAAAAAAGCGCGCGAAGCCAAGGGCATGGAAATGCTCGCGATGGTTGGGCTTGAAGGCTGCGAAGGGACGCCGATAAACAAGCTGTCCGGCGGCATGAAGCAAAGAGTCGGCATTGCCCGCGCCCTGGCCAACGATCCGGATATTCTGTTAATGGACGAGGCCTTTTCGGCGCTTGACCCTTTGGTAAAGAACGACTTGCAGTTTGAGCTTATGCGCATACAAAACAAAATGAAAAAAACTATCATTTTTATTACCCATGACATCAACGAAGCCTTCCGCATCGGCACGCGCGTCGGCATCTTGCGCGACGGCCGGATGGTGCAGGAAGGCACTCCCGAGGACATGCTGTCCAGTCCGGCCGACGACTATGTCAGAAAATTCACCAACAGCGTCGATGTCCGGCAAGTTCTGTCCGTCCGCAATGTCATATCGACTCCCACCTGCATGATCAAGATGGGCGACGGCATCCACATGGCGCTGGCTTTTATGCGCAACAGCGGCGTTTCCAGCGCCTACATCGTGGGCGACCATTTAAATTTCATCGGCCTCATGACGCTTGAGAACGCCCTCTTGGTGCGGGACGGGAAGAAAACTTTTTCCGAGGCGATCGTTCGCGACTTGCAGATAGTAAGGGACATAAACGCCCCGGTGGCCGACATCATCCCCTTGGCGGCGGAGGCGAAATATCCTTTGGTAGTGCTTGACGAAAGCGATTTGTTTCGCGGCATAATCACGAAAGCGTCGGTGCTTTCTTTTTTCTGATACGGGCGCGCCCTGAAAAATTGTTTGCGGGAACATCCGACAATCGCCTGCGGCCGGCGCGGCGGGAGATTGCCGGATGTTCCCGGCGTTATTTTGCCCCGCCGCCCGCGCTTTGCGTTTGCCGCCGCGGCGGCTTTGGCGGCAAATTATAAAATAGAGGAACAAATAAAATTTTTATGTTATTATTATAGTTGGATGCAGTCGCATGGAACATAAAGGACGCCTTGTATGCCGAAAAATGCCGTTGGGCAAAAAGGCGAGCAAATTGCCCGCGCTTTTTTGCTGAAACACAAATATGAAATATTGGCGGCCAATTATTCCACCAGGCAGGGGGAATTGGACATAGTCGCGCGCAAAGGCGGCGAACTGGTGTTCGTCGAGGTCAAGGCGCGGACGAACGAAAAGTTCGGCGCGGCGGCGGAAGCCGTTACCAGGACAAAACGCCGGCGCGTGATGTCGGCCGCGCTTTCTTATATAAAAGAAGAACGCCCGCCCTTCACGTCCTACCGTTTTGACGTCATAGAAGTATATTTCATGCCCGGGGGCGAGGGCATCAACCATATTGTCGCCGCTTTTACTTATGATTGATTTTTGCTGAAAAGGGGAACCGGCTTGTTTGCTCGTACTTTTGGGGAAGCGACTTATGGCCTTGACGGGGTGCTGGTAACGGTTGAAGTGGACATAGCCAATGGCCTGCCGGCTTTTGATATTGTGGGACTTCCCGACGTAGCGGTGAAGGAGGCCAGGGAAAGAGTGCGGGCGGCGATTAAAAACAGCGGCTTTTCCTTTCCCGCCACGCGCATAACAGTCAACCTGGCGCCCGCCGACGTCAAAAAAGACGGGTCGGGGCTTGATCTGCCTATCGCCGTCGGCATATTGGCGGCCAGCGGCCAGATCTGCCAATTGGACTGCATAGAAGCCGTATTTATCGGCGAACTTTCCCTGGAAGGGTTTATACGCGATGTGTCGGGCGTCCTTCCCATGGCGGCGCACGCCCGCAGCCAGGGCAAGAAAACGCTCTTTCTGGCCGGCGGCAACGTGGCGGAGGCGGCGCTTGCGGGCGGCCTGACCATTTACGGCGCGGACAGCGTCCTTGACATAGTGGGGCACCTTAACGCCGAAAAGACTTTAGATCCGGCGGCGCCGACGGATTTTAAGCAATTTTGCCAAAACGCCGAAACGGCCGACGACTTTTCCGACGTGCAAGGGCAGCGCATGGCCAAACGCGCCATGGAAATAGCGGCGGCCGGCGGGCACAATATCATGCTGGTCGGCAGTCCCGGTTCCGGCAAGACCATGCTGGCAAGGAGGATGCCCGGCATACTGCCGGCTATGACCGAGCAGGAATCGCTGGAGGTAACTAAAATATACAGCGTCGCCGGGCTTTTAAGCAAAAAGGACGGCCCGGTGCTTACGCGGCCCTTTCGCAGCCCGCACCATACCATATCCTACGGCGGTTTAATCGGCGGCGGGCGCATACCCAAACCGGGTGAAGTTACTTTAAGCCACAACGGCGTGCTGTTTTTGGACGAATTTCCCGAGTTTTCCCGTTTGGCCCTGGAAGCCCTGCGCCAGCCGCTGGAAGACGGCGAAGTGTCGATCGCCAGGGTACAGGCTTCGTTGCGGTATCCGGCCAGATTTATCCTGGTCGCGGCCATGAACCCCTGCCCCTGCGGCTATCAGGGCGATCCAACGCACGCGTGTTCTTGCGGCGCGGCGGATATTGAGCGTTACCGCAAGAGATTGTCCGGCCCTTTGCTTGACCGCATTGATTTGCAAGTGCGCGTCCCGCGGATGGAATATAAAGAGATAAAAGGCGGCGAACAGCCGCCGGAACTTTCCCGGGCAATACGCGCGCGCGTGCAGGAAGCGAGGGAGCGCCAGCTGGCGCGTTTTGACGGGCAGGGGCTATATTGCAACGGGCACATGGGGCATAAAGAAATAAAAAAGCATTGCGCTCTTTCGCGCGCCGCGGAGCAATTGTTGGAAAAAGCCTTTGACAGCCTTGGCCTTTCCGCGCGCAGCCATGACCGCATAATAAAAGTCGCGCAAACCATCGCCGACCTTGACCATGCGTCCACCATAGAAAGCAAGCACCTGGCGGAAGCGGTGCAACTGCGCACGAATTTTAAGGCATAAAGGTTTTTCGCCGCGCAATTGCCGCCAAAAGCGGCCGGCCGCCCGGGAACTGTTTTTTGTCAATTGCGTTTCGGGCACGTTTTCTTAAAATTCACGGTTTCAATGCGGCCATTGATTTCAGCGGCGGCACATTGAAAATTTTTACGACAAAGGAGGGCGCGATTTTTCCCCATGTCCGATAAAGGCAGGGGGGGCATTGCGAAAAGTCTTATGAATATTAACGGCAATTATGCGGGTTTTTTGCTGGAGGGCAAAACCCGTGTGGCGGAAATTGACGCAGACGCTTATGTAATGCGGCATCAGAAAAGCGGCGCCAGGCTGCTTTATCTGGCCAGCAAAGACGACAATAAAGTTTTTTCGATCAGTTTCTATACGCCGCCGTCCGACGACACCGGCCTGCCGCACATACTGGAACATTCCGTGCTGTGCGGGTCGCGCAAATACCCGCTGAAAGAGCCGTTTGTCGAATTGGTAAAAGGTTCGCTGAATACCTTCGTCAACGCCATGACCTTCCCGGACAAGACCATGTACCCGGTGGCCAGCCGCAACGGCAAGGATTTTCGCAACCTCATGGACGTTTACCTTGATGCCGTGTTTTATCCCGACATATATCGCAACAAGTATATTTTCCAGCAGGAAGGCTGGCATTACGAGCTGTTGTCGCCCGATTTGCCGCTCGAATACAAGGGGGTGGTGTATAACGAGATGAAAGGCGTGTTTTCGTCGCCGGAGGCGATTTTGGAACAGCAGGCGATGAAAGCCCTGTTTCCCGCCTCGCCCTACGGATTTGAGTCCGGCGGGAGCCCCGACAGCATACCGCAACTTGGTTGGGAAGAATTCACGCGTTTTCATCGGACTTTCTATCATCCGTCCAACAGCTATATTTTCCTTTACGGCGATTTGGCGATTGAAGAAACGTTGGATTTCCTTGACCGGGAATACCTGTCGGCTTTCGGTCGGATACCGGCCGCCCCGCCGCCCGCGAAACAGGCGATGCCGGCGCGCACGGCAAAAATGGAGGGCTTTTATCCTTTAGCTAAAGACGAAAGCGCAAAAAACAAAACTTTTTTGGCTTGGTACGCAGTTGTGGGCGATGCCCTGAACGCCGAACAAAATTTGGCCCTGCAACTTTTGGAACACTACCTTTTGGAAACTGCGGCCTCGCCCCTGAAAAAAGCCTTAATTGACGCCGGGGTGGGCAAAGAAGTGTCCGGGTCTTTTTCCCGCAGTATCCTCCAGCCGGTGTTTTCCGTAAAGGCGGCCGGCGCGCGGACGGAGGATCAAAACAAGTTTGTCGGCACTATTTATCGGACGCTGCAAAACATCAGCATCGAAGGCATAGACAAAGAACTGCTTGCCGCTTCTTTGAACATAATGGAATTTAACTTGCGCGAAGCGGATTTTGGCGTTTACCCCAAAGGGCTTATCTACGCGATAAACTGCATGGACAGTTGGCTGTACGGCGCCAGCCCCCTGCTTTACCTGGCTTACGACCGGTTGCTTGGCGGGCTGCGGGACAAGCTGTCCACCCGTTATTATGAATCGCTTATCGAAAACTGCCTTTTGGACAACACGCACAGGGCGGTATTGTCGCTAGCGCCGCGTTACGGTCTGCAAGAGGGAAGCAACCTAAAGATCGCGCAAGAGCTGGCGGCGGTAAAAAAGAACTTCACCGCCAAAGAACTGGGCGATTGCCTCGACAACACCAAAAAACTGCTGGAGGTTCAAAGCAAAGCGGACAGCCGGGAAATGTTGGACAAAATACCGCTGCTTGAGCGCGGCGACATAAACCGCGCGGCGGAAGAAATCAAATACAGCTTGGAAAACAAGGATGAAGTGGATTTTCTCTACCTGCCGGCCTTCACCGATAAAATAGCGTATGTCAACCTGTATTTTGACGCGCGGGGCTTGCCGGAGGAACTGGTGCCCTTCGCGCATCTGCTGAAAACTCTCCTGGGCAGGATCGCAACCGAAAAATACGGCTACGCTGAACTTGCCAAAACGATCAATGCCCATACGGGCGGCTTAGCGTTTAATGTCAGGACCTTTCCCGCCGCCGGCGGCGCGGACGAGTACAGCCCGAAATTTGTCGTCTCCGGCAAGGCTTTTGTCCGCGACATAGATAAATTGTGCGGCATCATGGCCGAAATATTGCTTAACAGCGTGTTTTCCGACGAAAAGCGCCTTTGGGAACTTATCGGGGAGTGCAAGGCCGTCTGGGACGCGGAGTTTTTTGCCCGCGGGCAGTCCATAGTAACCGAAAGGCTTGTTTCTTATTTTTCGCTTGCCGGCAAATATAGCGAACAGGGTTTTTTGAGTTATTATCGGTTTTTAAATTTATTGTTACAAGAAGATATAAAAAAAATACAGGAAAAATTGCAAGCAACCGCCGGCATCCTCTTTGCCCGCAACGGCCTGCTCGTCGCGTATTGCTGCGGCGAGAGCGACCGCGCCGCCGTATTTGCGCAAACGTCCTTGGCCTTTTCCCCTTTGAAAGCGCAGATATATGAAAAGCAAAAATATAGTTTTGCGCAAAAGACGAAAAACGAAGGCATAATCGTCTCCGCCCAAGTGCAGTACGTGGCCGCCGGCGGCAACTTTGCCCGGCACGGCTACCGTTACGGCGGCGCGATGCGCGTTTTGGAAAACATCATGCGCTATGACTATCTTTGGAACAAAATACGGGTAAAGGGCGGCGCCTACGGCGCCAACGCCAGGTTTGACTATAACGGCAGCGCGGTGTTCAATTCCTACCGCGACCCCAATCTTGCGGACACTCTCGCGGTATTTAAAGAAATGCCTCTTTACATTGAAAAATTTTCCCCGGATGAGCGCGAGATGCGAAAATACGTGATCGGCGCGATCAGCAACCTAGACAAGCCGCTGTCCGTTTCCCTGCGGTTGGAGCGGGCGGTGGAATATTACCTGCGCGGCTTGGATTTGAAAATGCGGCAAAAAGAGCGCGATGAGATCCTAGGCTGCGCCGCCGCCGAGATCAGGGCGTTGGCGGAACCGGTGCGCGCGCTTTTGGCGGACAATTACCTGTGCGTTTTGGGCGGGGAAGAAAAAATTATGGCCGCCAAAGATGTTTTCGCGGCAATCGTGAACGCCGTTTCCTGACAAACGCCCGCATCGGCAAGAGGCTTGCTCGCCGCGTTGCGGCCAAAGCGCAGGGCTGCCCGGCATTGAACCCGAAAAGCGTGAAAATTGCGAAAAAAGGGTTTTCCCGTTTGGGGCAGAATAAAACCGTAATGCCATTAGTTTTGCCCAAGGCGCCGAAGCGCAATGAAAATACGCCCCATAACAAAGGAGGCCGCCGTGCCTTTTGCTTTTAAAATTTTAACAACCGGCGACCGGGCCATTGCCGTTGAATTTGGCTGCGCCATTGATGAAAAAATAAACGCCAGGGTGCATTTGCTCGCGCGCTTTTTCGCCGGGGGGCGCCCTTACCCGGGCATTGTTGACATAGTGCCGACTTACCGTTCGCTTTCTATCGTTTTTGATCCGTTTGCCGTCAGCAAAAAAGAACTGCGCGGCTTGATTGAAACTTATATCGCCGAAAACCGGGACATGTTCGCGCAAGCGTCTTTCGCGCGCTCATCCCGTACCGTAAAAATACCGGTGCGCTACGGCGGGGAATTTGGGCCCGACCTTGCGGCGGTGGCGCGCCACAGCGGCTTGTCTGCGGAAGCAGTCGTCAACATCCACTCGTCGGTCAAATATAAAGTATATATGCTTGGGTTTTTGCCGGGATTCCCATATTTGGGCGGGTTGGACGAAAGAATCGCCTGTCCCCGGCTCAAAACGCCCAGAACTAATGTGCCGGCCGGCTCGGTCGGCATAGCCGGGAGCCAGACGGGCATGTATCCGGTGGACAGCCCCGGCGGCTGGCGGCTTATCGGCCGGACGCCCCGCAGGATATTCGACAAAAACAGCGACAAGCCTTTCATAGTGCAGCCCGGCGACCTGATAGAATTTGCGCCGGTGGGGGAAGAAGAATATAGCCGTTTGCTGGCGGAAGCGGCGGTGGGAAAATGCTGAAAGTGTTGAATCCGGGGCTTTTCTCTACCGTCCAGGATCTTGGCCGGACGGGGTTTCTGGCCTTTGGCGTGCCGCAAGCCGGCGCGCTGGACGATTACGCCTGCCGCGCGGCCAACCTGCTTGCCGGCAACGATGAAAACGCCCCGCTGCTGGAATTGACCATGTTCGGCGGCGAATATGAATTTTGCGCCGATACGCTGGTCGCGCTCGCCGGCGCCGACATGTCGGCGGAACTTGATGGCGCTGCGTTTGGCAACTGGTTGTCGCGCCGGGTAAAAAAAGGCCAGAAACTGGCCCTGTCTTTCGCCGTCAGCGGCTGCCGCGCTTATCTGGCGGTCGCCGGCGGTTTTAAAATAGCAAAGACGATGGATAGCACCAGTACCCACACCCGTTCCGGCATTGGGGGGATGGAGGGGCGGGCGCTGAAAAAAGGCGATCTGCTGCCGATAAAAGAAAGCGCGGGTGGACAGGGAAGAATCCTGCCCGCCGGGTTAAAGCCGACGCTGGGCCCTGTTTTGCTCAGGGTGCTGCCGGGCCCGCAGGAAGACGCTTTTGAGGACGGCGCGTTTGCCGTCCTGGAAAGCGCGCAATACTTGATCGAAGCCGATTCCGACCGCATGGGCTACCGTCTGCGCGGGCCGCGGCTCCAGCACAAAGCCGGCGCCGACATTATCTCCGACGCGCTTATAAGCGGCGGCGTCCAGGTACCGGGCAGCGGGCAGCCGATCATAATGCTCAACGACTGCCAGACTACCGGCGGCTATACTAAGCTTTGTTTCGTCATAAGCCCCGATCTTCCGCTATTGGCGCAATGCCGTCCCGGCGACTGGATAAAATTCCGGGCGGTAACCGAGGAAGAATCGCTTTGGGCTTTGGCGGAATACGAAGGGCGGCTGGCCAAGCTCCGTGAATTCGCGAAAGAAAAGGCGCCGGCGTGTCTTTGGCGGCTGGCCGTCAACAAGGAACAGTACGATGTGAAAATTGAGGAGGTTTTTAAGTGAAAATAGACTTAAACTGCGATACCGGCGAAAATTTCAGCATGTACCGCTTAGGCGAAGATACGCAAGTGATGCCGCTGGTAACTTCGGTAAACATCGCCTGCGGCTTTCACGCCTCCGACCCGCTGAACATGCGGCGGGCGGTGCGGCTGGCAAAACAGTACGGCGCGGCCGTCGGCGCGCATCCGTCTTTCCCCGACTTGGTGGGTTTCGGCCGCCGGGTGATGAACCTTGCGCCGGAGGAGATAATCGCCGACGTAATCTATCAGGTAAGCGCGCTGAAAGGCTTTTGCGCGGCGGAAGGCGTGCCCATGCAGCATGTGAAGGCGCACGGCGCGCTTTATAACGTGGCGGAAAAAGACGCCGCCGTGGCGGAAACCATTGCCAGGGCGATAAAAGCGGTGGACGCAAACTTGATAATGGTCTGCATGGCCAAATCGGAGATGGTAAAAGGCGCCAAAGCCGCCGGGGTGCGCTGGGTGGAAGAGTTTTTTGCCGACCGCGCCTATACGGCGGAGGGCAACCTTGTTTCCCGCAAAGTGGAAGGATCGGTCATCCATGATGCCGCCGCGGTCTCCGGCCGTGTTTTGCGAGTGATCAAAGAAAAAAAAGTAAAAAGCATCGACGGTACGGATGTCGCCATCGACGCGCAGACCATTTGCGTGCACGGCGACACTCCGGGCGCGGTGGAGCTTATCCGCAAAATACGCGATGATTTGCAAAGCGCCGGCTTGCAGCTGGAAGCTTTCGGACAATGGCTGTAGAGGCAGTGCCGATGGCGGCGACTTTTAAATTGGAGGAGCATGGCGGATAATGGACAAAGAAGCGCTTTGCCGGATCGGCGAAACATTGGACGGCCTCATGCGCGTCGACATAGCCGCGCGGGGAAGCATCGCCCGCCTGTACGAGGCGGCGAGAAAATTGAGCCCGGAGCCTTTGGCGCTGGGGGCGGCGAAAATATTGAAAAATTCCATAAACGCCAAAAGCCGGGTTGTCCTGGCCACCGGCTGGATAGACCAACCGGAAGCGGCGCCCGGCTTTGGCGAAACGGACGGGCCCGGCGGCACGGTTGTTTTGGCCAGGGCCTTGCGCCGGCTTTGCAAAGCGGCCTGCGTGATCGTAACCGACGCCGGGCTTGTCGGCGGCATGAAAAAAGTCGCCCAGGCGGCCGGCTTTCATTGCGTCGAGCCGGACGCGCTCGACCAATCCATAGAACGCGAAAAGCTCATGACGCTTTCCATTTTGCCTTTCCCGGCCGAGGCGGCGCAGGCCGAGGCGGCGGCGGCCAAATTGCTTGAGGAAATCAATCCTGCCGTCTGCGTCGCCATTGAGCGCGGCGGCATGAACGAGGAAGGCCGCATACACTCCATGACCGGCTTTGACACATCGGCGGCGCAGGCAAAGATCGACTACATATTCCGGGAGGCGCGGCGGCGGAAAATCAAAACCGTCGGCATCGGCGACGGCGGCAATGAAATAGGCATGGCCAATATCAAAGATTGCGTCCGGGAAAACATAAAATACGGACGCGAATGTTTATGCCCTTGCGGAAAGGGCATCGCGCCCGCGACCCCGGTTGACTATCTTTTGGCTGCGGCCGTTTCCAACTGGGGCTGTTACGCGGTGGCCGGCATGTTGGCCGCGCTGTGCGGACGCCCTGAACTGGCGCACACGCCGGAGCTGGAGGAGCGCATATTGAAAAACGCCGCCGACAGCGGCTTTCACGATGCCATGAGCGGCGGGGTGGAATACAGCGTCGACGGGTGCGCCCTGCCAGTGCATACGGCGATGGTTGAGCTTATGCGCGCCGCCGTGCGGCAGGGCGGGCGGTAAACGCGGCGCGTTCCCCCAAACGCCTGTAAAAGTGCTTGGGGCGGGAGTTTACAGATAAAAAATGAAAGGGAGATTTATCGGCCATGAATAAAACAGCGGCCCAAACAAGGCAAAAAATAAGGGAAGGCATTATCGACGCCCCGACGTCCGGCCTCGCGCCCGGCCACGTACAGGCAAACTTGGCCATTGTGACCAAAGACCTGGCCTATGACTTTTTGCTGTTCGCCCAGCGCAACCCCAAACCCTGCCCCATCCTCGACGTTACCGACACGGGATCGCCCGTGCCGCGCCTCATGGCGCCCGGCGCCGATATCCGCTATGACGTGCCGCGTTATTTCGTTTATGAAAACGGCGTCAAAACAAGCGAGCTGAAGAACCTGGAAAACGTCTGGCGGGACGACTTTGTGGCCTTTCTCATCGGCTGCAGTTTTTCTTTTGAAACCGCCATGCTGAACGCCGGGCTGCCGATCAGGCATATTGAGGAAAAACGCAACGTGCCTATGTACATAACTAATATGCCCTGCGTGCCGGCGGGAACCTTTCACGGCGACATGGTTTGCAGCATGCGGCCGCTGTCGCCGGCGGACGCGATCAGGGCCGTCAAGGTTACGGCGCGTTTCCCGTCCGTGCACGGCAGCCCCGTCCACCTGGGCGACCCGGCCGCCATCGGAGTAAAGGACATAAACAAACCGGACTTCGGCGACCCGCCGGTTATCAGGGAAGGCGAAATACCCGTGTTCTGGGCTTGCGGCGTAACCCCCCAGTCGGTCGCCATGGCCAGCAAGCCGCCGATAATGATTACCCATGCGCCTGGCTACATGTTTATCTGCGACAAATTCGACGAAGACCTTTCCGTTTTCTGACAAAGTCTTGCAGGCGAAAAAAATGGCAGGGCGCCCTGCCGTTAGGCGGCGCGTGTCCGCCGATTGCCCCTTTCCCCGCGCCGGGAAAAACGCGAAGCGCCAACATGGACATAAGGGCCGGTTAAGTGCCTTGTCTTGCGCCGGGAAAATAGAAAGGCCGGCCTGTCGCCGCTTGATTTTGCGCGTTTTCCCAAAAGGCCGGAGTAGCCGCGTTTACGGGCGATCGGCGCAAATGTCCGCCATGCGGGAGAGCGCGAACGGCCGGCTTTGGGGCGTGCCGGAAAAATCCATTGCGGCTTCTTGGCCGCCCTGCCGCGGCAGCGTCTCATAGCAGGCTTCCTCGGGCAATAAGTCGCCGGCGCTTCCTTGCATAACGAAAAATTGTCTTGGAAATATACCGAAAGCGATTTTTTAAACATGCCCTATTTGCCCCAAAAGTTTACCGGGCGCGGCCTGCCATGATTGGATTTTGCGGATTGCGCGCAAGCATTGATATAATGCCGGGATCAGATTGAAATCATGCAGTCTTTGTTTGCGGCCAATTTGCCGCCCCGCTTTCCCTAAAGTTTCGCCGCGCCTCAGGATCTGCCTGCGTTTTGCGCCTGCGGGACGAGAATTGTCTCGCAAATCTTAAAGCGTGTTTTAAGCTGCGGACAGTATGAGGCGTCAAGCTATTGCCGGAAGTTCTCGCAAGGTATTTGCATAGAAACGCAAAATTTTTCAAGGAGGTTTTGTTCAATGAAAAAAATCCTTGTCCTGCTGTCGTTTGTTCTCGCGTTCGGCGCCGGCGTTCCGAAAGTTGATGCGCAAATCACGCTGCTCCCGGAGGAAGGGCTGCCCAAAATAGCTTTATATGTGTTTCTTGACCCCAAAGGCATTTCCGACCCTACCGCGTCCGCGGCCAAGATTCATCAGGAGCTCAAGGCGGAAATCGAAAAGGGGAAAAAGGCCAGCGTCCTTCCCTTTGACTCAACCAACAAAATATTGCGCCGCTACGTCCGGGAGAACACCTCCGCCGATACGGCGCGGGAAGCGGATTCCGGCTTTATCGTAAAGCAAAAGGACCTGATCGCCCTGGCCGGGGACGCGCAAGCGGACTATGTCCTTTTCCTTAACGCGAGGGTGTCAAGCGACCAAGTAAAATGGAACGTCTGGACAGGCATCCGTTCCAAGCGCACCATTCTTTTTGAAATGGTGCTGGCGGACAAAGAAGCGAAAAATTATTTGATCGACGAAGTATTTTCCGAAACCGGAAGCGCGCAGGGAACGGCTTATGATCGGGCCTTCAACAAAGCGCTCGTTAAAATTTTGGAAAAGATTGATTTCAGCAAGATTGACTTTTAAGAACAGCCGCGTCCGGCGGCAAAAATAAAACGCGCCCAAGGACGGCTTTGCGGCGCGACGGTCATCAGAGGTTTCCCGATGAGAAAATTACGCTTCGCGTTCCCCGCCGCCCTTGTTTTGCTCGTTGTCGGCGCGGCCTGTTATTTTTATTATCAAAGCACGCCCTCATACTCGCTTTTTTTAATTTGGCGGGCGGCCGGCCGCCACGACCTGGCGGATTTTGAGCGGCGCGTAGATTTGGACGGCGTGCTCGGGCATGTTTTTGACGATATAGCGGCCGCGGCGGCCGAGGGCATGCCGATAGAGGAGAAACGCCTAGCGTCAGGGCTGGCCGGTTTGTTCAAACAGCCTTTTGTCGCCGCCGCAAAGGAAGAGATACGGGAAGAATTGTTGTCTGCGCGGCCGGGCGCCGCAAGCGGACAAAGCAGGGAAAGGGAGGGGGCTTTTAAGATTCCCGGCCCCAAATCCATCGCCAAAAACATCGCCGGCCGTTTCAAGCCCGGCAAAATAGATTACCGGGGAACGGGCGCCGCGCGCTCGGACGGCGGCAAAGCCAGCGTGGAGGTAATAATTTTCGATCACGAACTTAACAGGGAATTCACTTTTAACGCCTTGCTGGACAAAGCGGAAAGCGGCATCTGGCGGCTGAGCCAAATCCGGGGCATTGTTCCTTATTTTCTGGCGTTGAGCGAAGCCAGAAAGTCGCCGGGCGGCGGCAAGCCTTAGGTCTGTTTGAGTTTGGCATCTAAGTTTCTGCGGCAACAACAACCGTAAGGAGGACGGCAATGGCAAAAACAAAAAATTTCCGTTTTAAATACGGACATTCGCATATGGATTTCTCCGTACCGGAGGACGGGCTGCTCGGCGAGCTTAAAATGGCGGCTTTGCCGGTCTTGCCCGATCCGGCCGGCGCCATTCGCCGCGCGTTGGAAAACCCCATTGACTCGCCGCCTTTGCGCGCGATCCTCAAACCGGGGAAAACAGTGTCCCTGCTCGTGAACGACACCACCCGCGTCGCCAACACGCATGTCTTTATGCCGGTTCTGCTTGATGTTATCAACGCCGCCGGCATTGCGGACGAGAATATATCCCTTATCTTCGCGCTCGGGACGCACCGCGCCATGAGCGAAGAGGAAATGGAGCGGGAAGTAGGCCGGGACGCGGCCAGGCGACTGAAAAAATACAATCCCGACTGCAAAGACCGCAGCCAGTACGTTTACCTTGGCGATACTTCTTACGGCACGCCCGTTTGTCTCTATAAAAAAATGGTGGAAAGCGACTATATCATTTGCACCGGCAGCATTGTGCATCATTTTTTCGCCGGTTTCGGCGGCGGGCGCAAGGCGATTTTCCCCGGGGCGGCCTATTATGAAAGCATCCGGAAAAACCACGCGCTGATGCTTCGCCCGGGCGCGGCCATCGGCCGGCTGGAAGGCAACCCGGTGTACGAGGATCAAATGGAAGCGGTGAAAAAATGCCCGCCCGCTTTTCTTTTAAACGTCGTCCTGAACGAAAACAAGGAATTTCTCGGCGTGTTCGCCGGCAATTACATAACCGCCCACCTCAAGGCTTGCCAAATGGTCGATCAGGCTTACGGCGTGGAAATACCCGCGCCGGCCGATTTGGTGGTCGCGACTTGCGGGGGCTACCCCAAGGACATCAATGTGTACCAACTGCAAAAAACCATGGACAACGCCCATTGCGCGGTACGCGAAGGCGGGGCGGCGATCCTTTTCGGCGAATGTTCCGAGGGGTCGGGATCGGAAACCTACGAAAAGCTGATGGCACGTTGCGTCACGCCGGAAGCGGTGGAAGAAGAGATCCGGCGCGATTTTCAAATCGGCGCGCACAAAGCTTTTTCCGTGACCAGGCTGATGAAGAAGGCGACCTTTATACTTGTTTCCAGCCTTGCGCCGGAACTTGCCCGCAAACTGCTTTTTACCCCCGCCGCGTCTTTTGCGCAGGCTATGGACATAGCAAAAACCATTGTCGGCGAACGGCCTTCCATCTACCTCATGCCGCAGGGCAGCCTGACCGTCCCGCGCGTCAGGCAGTAAAAAGGAGGGCGCCCCGTGCGGGAAATAGCGATAACGCAGATCGGCAATGTAAAAATAGGCCACGCGCAAAATGATCGGCTGGGAACCGGCTGCACCGTGCTCATTTTTGCCGAAGGCGCCCCGGCCGGCGTCGATGTGCGCGGCGGCGGGCCGGCTTCCCGCGAAACCGAACTGCTCAACCCGCTGGCCGGCCCGGAAAAAATTCACGCCGTGCTTTTCGCGGGCGGCAGCGCGTTCGGATTGGACGCGGCGGGCGGCGTCATGCGCTATCTGGCGGAACGCGGCATAGGTTATCAAACGAGCAGCGCCGTTGTCCCTTTAGTCTGCGCTTCCTGCATCTATGATCTCTCCGTCGGCTCGCCTGCGGCCTTTCCTGATCAGGACATGGCTTACGCCGCCTGCGAAGACGCGCAAAACAATCTCTTGCGCCAGGGCAATGTCGGCGCCGGCGTCGGCGCGACTGTCGGCAAATACAAAAAAGACCGGCGGCTGATGATGAAATCCGGCCTCGGCCTTTACGCCGCAGAGTCCGGCGATCTGAAAATCGGCGCCTTGGCCGTGGTGAACGCGTTTGGCGACGTCTACGATGGCGGAAAGATCGTCGCCGGCATGCTCGCCGACGGCGGCGCGGGATTTGCCTGCACGGACGAAATGATGTGCCGGGACTGTTTCGGCGCGCGCGGCGCTCTGGCCGAAAACACCACCCTGGCCGCAGTTGTTACCAACGCCGCCTTTAACAAGCCGCAGCTTGCGAAAATAGCCGCTATGGCGCAGGACGGCCTGGCGCGGGCGATATCGCCCGTGCATACCATGGCCGACGGCGACAGCGTTTACGCCCTGTCGGTCGGCGGCGTTGCCGCCGACATCAACATTGCGGGAACGATCGCCGCGCGGGTAGTCGAGCGGGCGATTTTGAACGCCGTCCAAAACGCCGGTTCCGCTTACGGACTCAAAGCGGCGCGGGACATGGCCGCGCCGCTTTGAGGGGAAGGCTTGGGGGCGGGTTGGCCCGGCGATAAAAGTTTATACTATGTTCTCCGCCCCGATGAGCGCGGAAAGCTCGCCGCGCAGTCCGGGGCTGCCCGCGTCCACCCGGCAGCGCTGTTCGGCCAGGATGGTATGGCCTGAAGGCAATTCGATGCTCACCGGCGATCCGCCCGCGTATTTTGCGAGTATGCCTTTAATTTTAAGATAGGAAGCGCGATTGTCCAATCCGTTGGGCAGCCGCAATTTGAGGGGCGGCGCCAGGCCGGCCAGGGGCAGCACGGCGTCGGCGACGATCTTTAGCCGCGCGCCGTCGTCGCGCACGTCGCTTTGCACGCTTCCCCATATTTTTACCGCCTGATCGATAGCGGCGCAGTTCGCCGCTTTCTTAAATGTCTGCGGGAAAAGCAGCACCTCGATATCCCCGGTAAAATCTTCCAGCGTCAGCGTTGCCATGGTATCGCCTTTTTTGGTATTCATCCTTTTGCATTGGGTTATGATTCCGCCCACTTCCACCTTGGCGCCGTCTTGCGCGCGCCCGTTGCCGCACGTTGCGTTCGTTTCCGTTAAAGCTCCGCCTTCCTCGTGCCCGCCGCCGCCAAGGGACGCGATTGGCCGGAGGGTCTCCCACTGCTCGCGGTAGCGATCGAGCGGATGGGCCGTCAAATAAAAGCCTATGAGGTTTTTCTCCTCCGCCAGCATCATTTCCACGGCCATTTCCTCAAGGTCAGGCAGAGGCAGATCCGCGCCGCTCTCCGTCGCGTCGCTGTCAAAAAGCCCGAGTTGCCCGCTCGCTTTGTCGCGCTGCTGCCGGCCGGCCAGCGCCACGGCATCCTCCAGCACGGCCAGAAGCTGCGAGCGCTTGCCCATGCGGTCAAAAGCGCCGCATTTTATGAGGCTCTCCAGCACGCGCTTGTTGACCGTCCGCAAATCCACCCGTCGGCAAAAGTCCACTATGGAACTAAAGTCGCCGCCCTGTTTGCGCGCTTTCAGTATTGCCGCCACGGCGGTTTCGCCGACATGCTGCACGGCGGCCAGCCCGAAACGGATGCCGCCCCCGTCCACGGCAAAGGTGCTGGCGCTGGCGTTGACGTCCGGCGGCAGTATTTTGATGCCCATGTGCCGGCACGCTTCTATATATTTGCCGACTTTGTCATTGGTGTTGGAAAGCGTAGCCGCCATGAACTCGCGCGGGTAATGCGCCTTGAGCCAGGCGGTCTGCCAGGCCAGCAGGCCGTAAGCCGCGCTGTGCGACTTGTTGAAGCCGTAACCGGCGAAATATTCCAGCAAGGAAAATATTTCCTCGGCCTTTGCCGCGCCCACGGCATTTTTCGCCGCGCCCGCGACAAAGGCCGCTTTCTGTTTGGCCAGGGCCCGCGCATCCTTCTTGCCCATCGCCTTGCGCAGGATATCCGCCTGCGCGAGGGTAAAGCCCGCCAGTACCGACGCGATCCGCATGACTTGCTCCTGGTAGAGGATGACGCCGAAAGTGTCTTTAAGTATCGGCTCAAGCAAAGGGTGCGGGTAACTAATCTTTGCCCGGCCGTGCCGCCTGTCGGTAAAGTCCGACAACATGCCCGCGCCCAAAGGTCCGGGGCGGTAAAGCGCAACCAGGGGGATCATGTCGCCGAACTCTTCCGGCCCGAAATTTTTCACCAATTGCGTCATGCCGTCCGATTCCATCTGGAACACGCCGGCGGTTTCCCCGCGCTTGAGCATGTCGGCCGCCGCCTTGTCCTTGAGCGGTATGTCGTCGGTGGTTATGGCTGTTTTTCCGCTTTGCCCGATCATGGACAGGGCGTCGGCGACGATGGTAAGGGTCCTCAGCCCCAGAAGGTCCATTTTCAAAAGGCCGATGTCTTCCAGCCGGTTCTTGTCGTACTGGGTAGTGACAAAGTTATCGGCGGAATATAGGAGCGGCACGAAATCGGTGAGCGGCCGGGGCGTGATGACCACCCCGGCGGCGTGCACGGAATGGTGGCGCGGCGTGCCTTCCAAGGCGCGGGCGAGGTTTACGAGCTTGCCTATTTCGGGGAAATCGCGCGTGAGATCGCGCAGCTCATTGTTGGCGGCCAACGCCTTTTCCAGCGATATGCCCAATTCGTAGGGGATTTGCCTGGCGATTTTATCGACGTCGCCGTAAGGCATGTTCAGGGCGCGCCCGACATCGCGGATGGCCGCCCGGGCGGCCATCGTCCCGAAAGTAACGATTTGCGCCACCCGGTCGCTGCCGTATTTTTCCACTATGTACGCAAATACTTCGCCCCGCCGCTCATAGCAAAAATCAATGTCTATGTCAGGCATGCTTACGCGGTCAGGGTTTAAAAAACGCTCAAACAAAAGATCGTATTTCAGCGGGTCGATGCCGGTTATGTTCAGAAGATACGCCACGATGCTGCCGGCGGCCGAACCGCGCCCCGGGCCGACCGCTATGCCGTTTTCGCGGGCAAATTTGACAAAATCCCAAACGATGAGAAAATAACTGTCATAGCCCATGTTGTTTATGGTTTTAAGCTCAAAGGCCAGCCGCTCCCCGGCTATCTTGCCATCATCGTCCGGATATTTTCGCGGCAGGCTTTCCCGGCAAAGCCGCGCCAGCAATCCCGCCGCCGTCTCCCCCTCCGGCACGGCGAATTCGGGCAGCGACAGACTGCCAAACTCCAGCTTTACGTTGCAGCGTTGCGCGATTTTAAGCGTATTCTCCAGCGCATCCGGCAAATCGGGAAAAAGCTCCCGCATTTCTGCGGCGGATTTAATGTAAAACTCGTCGTTGGCAAACCTCATGCGGTCGGCGTCCATTACGGTCTTGTTGGTCTGTATGCACAAAAGTATGTCCTGCGCCTCGCTGTCGGCGCGCTCAATATAATGGGAATCGTTGGTGGCCACAAGCCCGAGGCCGTATTCGCGCGCGAAGCCCCGCAGGGCGTCGTTGACCTTCCGGTCTTCCGGCAAAAAATGGTTCTGCGCTTCCAGAAAAAAATTGTCTTTGCCGTAAATGCCGATATATTCCTCTATGGCGGCGCGCGCGCCGCCATAGTCGCCGGCCAGTATTTTCGCCGGTATTTCGCCGGCCAGGCAGGCGGACAGGCAGATGAGCCCCTCGCTGTGGCGGCGCAGGAGTTCTTTGTCCGCGCGCGGCTTGTAGTAAAACCCTTCCAGTTGGGCTGCCGAAACAATCTTGATCAAATTGTGATAGCCCGTATTGTCCTCGGCCAGGAGGATCAAGTGGTAATTGCCGGCCGGCGTCCGGCTTCGGCGATCCCCCGCCGCCATATATATCTCGCAGCCGATGATGGGCTTGACGCCCTGCTTGACGGCTTCCTTATAAAAATCAATCACGCCGTGCATCACGCCGTGGTCGGTGATGGCGATGGCCGGCATGTCCAGTTCCTTGGCGCGCGCGATCATTTTGTCGATGCGGGCGGCGCCGTCCAGCAGGCTGTATTGGCTATGCGCGTGCAAATGAACAAAACCTGGCATAAAAACCCCCCGCTGTTGCCAATAGTTTTTGTTTGGCCGCGCGGACGCGGCGAAGCGGCGTCAACCCCGCCGGTGAAAAGCGCGGCCGGCGCCCGAAAGACAAAAAAGGCCGTCAAGCGGCCTTTTTATAACGCTTAAAACCATTTGAAAGATTTTGCCGGCGGCGGCATTTCTTTTTCTATCGCCGCGTTTTCCGGCGCGTAAATGACAAGGCGGTTGGAAATTTTCTCTACCCTGGCATCCAGCGCGTAACCGACCCCGTTCATATAGTCGATTATCCGTCGGCACAAATCGTCGTCGACATTTTCAAAACAAATGAGCACGGCGGCCCTTTCCAAAAGGGATTCCGCCATAGACCTGACATCGCCAAATTCTTTGGGGCTGTACACGACTATCCTTAGCTGCGTTCTTTTAACCGGAGCCAAGGGGCCGAAGCGCTTGTTTTCCTCGTCCTCAAACCCAAGGGCCCCGCCGATCTTTTTTATTATATCGCTTGCCATGGCCGCACTCACCGCCTCTTGACAATACTGTCAGCAAAATCTGGATAAACCCTTTTTAATTATATCAGGTTTTTCCCCGGATTCCAATACTTCAGGAAAATTTTCCCGGGCGGCGCAAAAAAATCCCCTATTGACAAAAAAAATATTAGTGCTATAATTAATTTTTGCAATGAAAATAAATATCTACTGCTTTATAAGAGGCGCGGCGCTTCTGATAATGAGGACAGTGACTTGTTATAAAGGAGGATTTTTATCGCTATCGTTGAGTGCAGGTTGTTTGTTGGCGAAAAGACAGCCTGTTTTTTGTTTTTGCGCCGCAAGGGGCCGTTTGCCGGCCGGGCGGCGCGTTTTTGCAAAAGAATTTTCAAGGGGTGAAGTAATGAATGTTTAAAGCTATTTCGGTAGGGAAAAAGAACCGCTACAGTTATTCAAAGATACAGGAAGTTTTGGAAATGCCCAATCTTTTGGCCATTCAAAAAAATTCTTACCAGTGGTTTTTGCGCGAAGGGCTTGCGGAAACTTTTCAGGATATTTCGCCGATACAGGATTTTACCGGCAATCTTGAGCTTACTTTTGAAGGCTTTACTTTCGGCGACCCCAAGTATGACGTGGAAGAATGCAAGGAGCGCGACGCCAGCTATGCGGTCCCGCTCAACGTGAACGTGCGCCTCCTTTACAAGGAAACGGGCGAAATAAAAGAATCGAAGGTTTTTATGGGCGATCTGCCGCTCATGACGGATACGGGCACTTTTATCATCAACGGAGCCGAAAGGGTCATTGTCAGCCAGCTTGTGCGCTCCCCCGGCGTTTATTACAATGTCGCGATGGATTCCAGCGGCAAATTGCTCTACAACGCGACCATCATTCCCAACCGGGGCGCCTGGATAGAGTTTGAAACCGATGTGAACGATGTCGTCTACGCCCGCGTGGACCGCACCAGGAAACTGCCGGCCACGGTGCTGCTGCGCGCGCTCGGACTAGTGTCCAACGCCGATATGGCGGGGCTTTTCGACAATGACATCAGGGTACACAACACCTTGGAACGCGACAATACCAGCACTCGCGACGAGACGCTCATCGAGCTTTACAAAAGGCTGCGCCCGGGCGAGCCGCCGACGGTGGAAAACGCCGTGCAGCTTCTGGAGTCAACTTTTTTTGATCCCAAGCGCTATGACCTGGCGAAGGTCGGCCGCTACAAACTGGGCAAAAAGCTCAACTGGCAGCGGCGCGTCGCCAACCAGACACTGGCGGAGGACATCGTCGATCCGAAAACCGGCAAGACCATAGCGCCGGCCGGAACTTTCATGAACGCCGAATGGTTGGGCAAAGTAGCCAAAAGCAGGGTTTTTGACGGCCCGGGGCTGAAGGGGATACGCATCCGCTGCGGCGACAAGACGGTAAAGGCCATCTGCAACGAAAGCCTGCCGGACAATCACCGGACCATCGCCGCGCCGGACATTTTCGCGGCGTTCAGTTATTTGCTCAACCTGATGGACGGCGTAGGCAAGGCCGACGACATCGACCACTTGGGCAACCGGCGGCTGCGCTCGGTGGGCGAGCTTATGCAGAATCAGTTCCGTATCGGCCTTGCCCGCATGGAACGGGTAGTCAAAGAGCGCATGACCATTCAGGATTCCAATGTCATAACGCCGCAGGCCCTGATCAATATCCGCCCGGTGGTGGCCGCGATCAAGGAGTTTTTTGGTTCCAGCCAGCTTTCGCAGTTCATGGACCAGACCAACCCGCTGGGCGAGCTTACGCACAAACGGCGCCTGTCGGCGCTGGGCCCGGGCGGCTTGAGCCGCGAGCGCGCGGGGTTTGAGGTGCGCGACGTGCATCATTCCCATTACGGGCGCATGTGCCCGATAGAGACGCCGGAAGGGCCCAATATCGGGCTTATCGGCTCTTTGTCCACTTTTGCCATCGTCAACGAGTACGGGTTCATGGAAACGCCTTACCGCCGGGTAGACAAGGCCAACCGCCGGGTAACCGACGAAGTGGTGTACCTGACGGCGGACGAGGAGGACGAATACATCTGCGCCCAGGCCAACGAGGAGCTGGAGGACGGCTGGTTCAAGGAAGAGAACGTAACGGTGCGCTACCGCAATGAATTTCCGGTGGAGCCGGCCGACCAGGTGGACTATATGGACGTTTCCCCCAAACAGGTCGTGTCCATCGCGACCGCGCTCATCCCTTTTCTGGAAAATGACGACGCCAACCGGGCTTTGATGGGGGCGAACATGCAAAGGCAGGCCGTGCCGCTTTTGCGCACGCAAGCCCCGCTTGTCGGCACGGGGATAGAATACAAGGCGGCGGTTGATTCCGGCGTCTGCGTGCTGGCGAAAAACGCCGGCACGGTGGAGAAGGTAACCGGCCAGGAGATCGTGGTGCGCCGGCAAACGGGCGAGCAGGACGTTTACAAACTTTTGAAATTCAAGCGTTCCAACCAGGGCACTTGCATAAACCAGCGGCCGATCGTCAGCAAAGGCGACCAGGTGGAAAAAGGCGAAGTGCTGGCCGACGGCCCGGCGACCAGCGGCGGCGAGCTGTCGCTCGGCTACAACGTGATCGTCGCTTACATGCCCTGGGAAGGCTATAATTACGAGGATGCCATTTTGCTTAACGAGGACTTGGTAAAAGAAGACGTGTTCACCTCCATACATATCGAGGAATATGAGTGCGACGCCCGCGACACCAAGTTAGGCCCGGAGGAGATCACCTGCGACATTCCGAACGTATCGGAGGACGCGCTCAAGGATCTTGACGATCGCGGCATAATAAGGATAGGCGCGGAGGTGCGGCCGGGCGACATACTGGTCGGCAAGGTTACGCCCAAGGGCGAAACCGAGCTTACCGCCGAGGAGCGGCTTTTGCGCGCTATTTTTGGCGAAAAGGCGCGCGAGGTGCGCGACACTTCCCTGCGGGTGCCGCACGGCGAGGCGGGCAAGATCGTCAACGTCAAAGTGTTCAGCCGCGAAAACGGGGACGAGCTTTCCCCCGGCGTCAACGAGCAGGTACGCGTATATATAGCGCAAAAGAGGAAAATATCCGAAGGCGACAAAATGGCCGGGCGCCACGGCAACAAAGGCGTGGTGTCGCGGATCATGCCTTGCGAGGACATGCCGTTTCTGCCGGACGGAAGGCCGGTGCAGATAGTGCTCAATCCGCTCGGCGTGCCCAGCCGCATGAACATAGGGCAGATATTGGAGGCGCATCTCGGCTGGGCGGCGGCGGCGATCGGCGTGGAGCTGGAACACGGCGAGCCGGGCGAACTGGCCAAAAAGCTCGACGCGATCGGCTATGACGTCAAAACCCAGGGCATGCCCGTGCCGGATAAAACCGGCCTACAAATTGCCACGCCGGTTTTCGACGGCGCCAGCGAAGAGGACATTTTTCGGACGGTCGAGCTGGCGGGCGTAGATCCCGACGGCAAGTCGGTGCTCTACGACGGACGTACCGGCGAGCCTTTCGACAACAAAGTTACGGTCGGCTATGTATACATGCTCAAACTCCACCATCTGGTGGACGACAAGATACACGCCCGTTCCACCGGCCCTTATTCGCTGGTTACGCAGCAGCCGCTCGGCGGCAAGGCGCAGTTTGGCGGACAGCGTTTCGGAGAAATGGAAGTATGGGCTTTGGAGGCCTACGGAGCCGCCTATACTCTGCAAGAGCTGCTGACCGTAAAATCCGACGATATCGTGGGCAGGGTAAAGACTTACGAATCCATCGTCAAAGGCGACAATGTGCCGGAACCCGGCGTGCCGGAGTCTTTCAAAGTGCTGATCAAGGAACTGCAGAGCATTGCTCTCGACATAAAGGTATTGAGCGAGGACGCGGAGGAAATACTTATACGCGACATCGAGGAAGACGTCGCGGAAACGGCCCGCGAATTTGACCTTGTCGCCGAAGAAGGCGGCATCCTGCCGGTAGAAGCCCCGTCCGACGCCATGTACATAGAAGATGCCGGCGAGACCGTGGCGCTTGAAGAACTGGCCGAACTGGAGGCGGACGGCGATGGGGACGGCGGCTTGGTCAAGGGGCGGCGCGGGCAGGTAGAGAAAGAGGATTTTGAGCTTTCCGGCCTTGACGCGGACGAAAAAAAATAAAAAGGAGCGCGTAATTTATGTTGGACGTAAACAATTTTGATTCTATGCGTATAGGCTTGGCTTCGCCCGGGCAAATCCGCGAATGGTCGCACGGCGAAGTCAGAAAACCCGAAACCATTAATTACCGCACCTTAAAGCCCGAACGCGACGGGTTGTTTTGCGAGAAAATTTTCGGCCCGACCAAGGACTGGGAGTGCCACTGCGGCAAATATAAACGTATTCGCTACAAAGGGATTGTCTGCGACCGCTGCGGGGTGGAAGTTACCCGCTCTAAAGTCCGCCGCGACCGCATGGGGCATATCGACCTGGCCGCGCCGGTTTCCCACATCTGGTATTTCAAAGGCATACCCAGCCGCATGGGGCTGATACTGGACGTGTCGCCGCGTTCGTTGGAAAAAGTGCTTTATTTCGCTTCTTATATAGTGCTCGATCCGGGCGAGACGCCGCTAATCAAAAAACAGCTTTTGTCCGAAGCGGAGTATTACGACTACCGCGAGCGCTACGGCAACGCCTTTAAAGTCGGCATGGGCGCCGACGCGATCAAAAAGCTCCTGATGGAAATAGACCTTGACGAGCTTTCCCGCAAACTGCGCGAGGAACTGGGCGAAGTGAGCGGCCAGAGAAAAGTGAGGGCGGTAAGGCGGCTGGAAGTCTGCGAGGCTTTCAAGAAATCCGGCAACCGCCCGGAGTGGATGGTCATGGACGTAATACCGGTGATCCCGCCGGAATTGCGCCCGATGGTGCAGCTCGACGGCGGGCGTTTCGCGACTTCCGACCTTAACGATCTGTACCGGCGGGTCATCAACCGCAACAATCGCCTGAAAAGGCTGCTGGAACTTAGCGCGCCCGACATCATCGTCCGCAATGAAAAACGCATGCTGCAGGAAGCGGTGGACGCGCTTATCGACAACGGACGGCGCGGCCGGCCGGTAACCGGCCCGGGCAACCGCCCGCTGAAATCGCTCTCGGACATGCTGAAAGGAAAGCAAGGGCGTTTCCGCCAGAACCTTTTGGGCAAGCGCGTCGACTATTCCGGCCGCTCGGTTATCGTCGTCGGGCCGGAACTGAAAATGCACCAATGCGGCCTGCCGAAAGAAATGGCGCTGGAACTTTTCAAGCCCTTTGTCATGAAACGCTTAGTGAACGGCGGACAGGCGCACAACATCAAAAGCGCCAAGCGCATGGTGGAAAAGGCCCGCCCGGAAGTGTGGGATGTCCTGGAAGAGGTGATCAAGGAACACCCCGTGCTTTTGAACCGCGCCCCGACGCTGCACAGGTTGGGCATACAGGCGTTTGAGCCCGTGCTTTCGGAAGGCCGCGCCATAAAAATACATCCCTTGGTCTGCACCGCCTACAACGCCGACTTCGACGGCGACCAGATGGCCGTCCACGTGCCGCTGTCGGTAGAGTCCCAGGCGGAAGCGCGCATTTTGATGCTCTCGGCGCACAACATCCTCGCGCCCAAAGACGGCAAGCCGGTGGCCGTGCCTACGCAGGACATGGTGCTGGGCTCGTATTATCTGACGATAAGGAAAAAAGGCGCAAAAGGTGAGGGCGGGATCTACAGCAGCGTCAACGAAGCTTTGTTGGCCCATTTCAACGGCCTGGTGGATTTGCACGCCCCCGTCAAAATACGTTTCGACAATTCCTATATCAACGGCGAACTGCCGGAAAATGGCTGCACGATTGTCGAAACTACCGTCGGGAACGCCATATTCAACGAGGCTTTGCCGCGCGACATGCGTTATTTTTACCAAGACGGCGGAAAATGGCATTTGGAAAAACTTATCGACAAAAAAGAACTCGGCCGGCTGGTCGCGAAAGCGCACAAGTTATACGGCAATACCCAAACCGCGCGGGTACTTGACGACATTAAAAGCATGGGCTACCACAACGCCTGCATCGCCGGCATAACCATCGCCGTCTCCGATATAAAAGTGCCGGAGCGCAAAAAGGAGATACTCGACGAGGCGGAAAACGAAGTGGACAGGACGGAGCAGGCTTTCCGGCGCGGCCTTTTGTCCGAGGAAGAACGCTACCGCAAAGTGATCAAGCTCTGGGGCGACGCCACCGAGGAAGTAACCAAAGAGTTGATGGCCAGCACGCTGGACGCTTTCAATCCCATATACATGATGGCCAATTCCGGCGCCCGCGGCAACATTCAGCAGATAAGGCAGCTGGCCGGCATGCGCGGGCTGATGGCCGACCCTTCGGGGCGGATCATCGACTGGCCGATCAAGGCTAACTTTCGCGAGGGCCTGACCGTGCTGGAATACTTCATATCGACGCACGGCGCGCGCAAAGGGCTTGCCGACACGGCGCTGCGGACGGCCGACTCCGGCTATCTGACCAGGCGCTTGGTGGACGTCGCGCAAGACGTCATCGTGCGCGAGGAAGACTGCGACGTGTTTGCCGTCAATTTGCACAAGGAACGGCAGAATGTACGGCGCGCCGCTACCGGGCACTCGGTCAGGAAACTCGAGGAAATACTGACGGGGCGCTATTTGGCGGGCGACGTTACGGACGCGGCCAGCGGGCAGGTACTGGCGCAGACGGATACCCTGATCGACGGCCGGCTATTTGAGCTTTTCAACAACAGCGCGGTTTATGAACTTTTCCTGCGGCCGGTCTACGAAGGCGACCCGGACGAGACCATGATTTTCAATCTGCCCGCCGCGGAAATAGACGACGCCATATTTGCCAACCTGTCGCATGAAATACTGGGCTATAAAGCGTTTGAGGACATAACCGACGAAAGCGGCGCCTTGGTTCTGGAAAAGGGGCAGGAATTCACAAAAGAGAACCTACAGGAAATCATAAAACAGCCTGTCCGGGAATTTAAAGTGAAGCGCAACGAAATAGAAGGCATAGAGGTAGAGGCCATCACCGAGGGCAAGGACGACCGGGCCGTCATCGAGCCTTTGCGCGATCGCATCGTCGGGCGCACCTTGGCGGAGGACATCAAAGACCCCGCCACGGGCAAAGTGCTTTATCCGATAAACGAAACGATTACCGAGGATGCCGCGGACGAAATAATCAAGCTCAAAAAGACGGTCCTGATCCGTTCCGTGCTTAACTGCCGCTCAAAATACGGCGTATGCCGCAAATGTTACGGCAAGAACCTGGCTACCGGCGCGCTTGTTGACATCGGCGAGGCGGTAGGCATAATCGCCGCCCAGTCCATCGGCGAACCCGGCACCCAGCTGACCATGAGGACCTTCCACACCGGCGGCGTGGCGGGCGACGACATTACCCAGGGCCTGCCGCGGGTGGAAGAACTCTTTGAGGCCAGAAAGCCCAAGCGGCCGGGGGTTATTTCCGAACACGCCGGGAAAGCCTCGCTCGGCGAAAACAAAGGCGTGCGCAAAGTTACCATAACTACCGAAAGCGGGGAAGAAATACCTTACAACATTCCCTACGGCGCCAAGATAAGCGTAAGCGAAGGGCAGGAAGTGGCGGTGGGGGCAAGGCTTACCGAAGGGTCGCTCAACCCGCACGACATACTGCGCATCAGCGGCGTGCGCGCTACCCAGCGCTATCTCGCGCGCGAAGTGCAAAAAGTCTATAAGTCCCAGGGCGTCGAAATAAACGATCGGCATATTGAAGTAATGATCCGCCAGATGATGCGCAAAGTCCGGGTCGAAGAAACAGGCGGCACCGCCATGCTGCCCGGGGAATATATTGACGCCAACGAATTCAAGGAGAACAACCGCAAGGTCGAAGAAGCCGGGCTTATGCCGGCCGAGGGCAAACCCGTGCTGCTCGGCATTACCAAGGCGTCGCTTGCTACCGATTCTTTCCTGTCGGCAGCTTCCTTCCAGGAAACCACCCGCGTCCTTACAGATGCCGCGATCAAAGGCAAGATAGATCCTCTGCTCGGACTGAAAGAAAACGTCATCATCGGCAAACTCGTCCCGGCGGGCACGGGCATGAGCAGATACCGGAACATAAAAATAAAATATACATAGCGGCATCCCGGGGAAAACATTTTGCCGCCAACGTCCGCATTGCCCAAAAGCGCGCCCGCCGACACAGGCAGGCGCGCTTTTTTGGGCGCAAGCGGCCGGGCGGGCCGGCTTTCGCGCGCGCCCTGATTTTGGCATTTGATGTTTGCCATAATATATAATATAATGTGATGTAACGATATATTGCGCATCTTCCAAATCGGGGGAGGGCAAAGGCGTGCCGGTAGAAGAAGATTACAGCAAGCAGCCGGAAAGCGCGACCGCTATCCTTTCAGAAACAAAGCGGCTGTTAGACAAATTAAAGGCGCAGGTCGGCGAACAGATCAAGAAAAAGCCGGCCAAGGGCTCTTCCGGCGTCAAAACGGCCGAACAAACGGAGGTGTTTTACCGAATTGACATGTGGCCGCTGTTGTCTAAAATAAAAGCGGCCGCCGGCGACAATTACACCTTATACATAACGGCCAGCGAAATGCACGCCGAAGCGATGTTTTCCTTAGGCGAGCTTTATATGTGGGCCGGGGAGTTTGGACGGGCCATCGGCATGTTCGGCACGGCCGCCAATTTGACGGACGGGCGCTCGGTCGTTGCCGCAAAATGCGGCAAAGCCTTGGAGGAGGCGCGCTTAGCCTACGGGCAGGACAGCCTTTGGGAAAAACGAGGCGGCTCTTTCGTGGCGGAAACAAACCGCGGCCATTCTTTTTTGCCGATCATAAAATGGCTGTTTTGCGGACTTATTTTCGCGTTTTTTTGCATATGGGGCGCGGTTGTGTTCTTAAATGTCTTTTTTGCGCGTTAGGCCGGCACGCTTGACGCCAACCGGGGACGGTTGCGCCGCCCAAAGCGCCAATGGCCTGAGCGGGGCCGGGCAAAAAAGGAAGGAAGGCTTTTGTGCATGGAGGAAATTTTTGACGAAATAATAGAGCGCCGGGACACCGACAGCTTAAAGTACGATTTCGCCGCGCGCCGGGGAAAACCGGCCGACGTTTTGCCTTTGTGGGTCGCCGACATGGATTTTCGCGCCCCCGCCTGCGTGCTGGACGCGCTTGAGGCGCGGGCGCGGCATGGCGTATTCGGCTATTCGGAAAGCCGCGGGGACTATCAGGGCGTTTTGCGGGCATGGTTTAAGCGCCGCCACGGCTGGGACATAAAAGAGGGCTGGCTGGTCAAAGCCCCTGGCGTCGTATTCGCGCTCTACAACCTCATACAGGCGCTTACGCGGGCGGGGGACGCCGTGATCATCCAGCAGCCGGTGTATTATCCTTTTGCCAACGCGGTAAATGACACCGGGCGAACCCTGGCCGTCAACCGGCTGGCGTACAAAGACGGCAGGTACAGCATTGATTTTGAGGATTTTGAGGACAAGATCGTCAAAAACCGAGTCAAGCTTTTTATCGCCTGCAACCCGCACAACCCCGTGGGGCGCGTCTGGCGGCGGGATGAATTGGAAGCCCTCGGCCGGATTTGTTTAAAGCGCGGGGCAATCGTCATTTCGGACGAGGTGCATCAGGATTTTGTCTACGCGGGGAACCGGCATTTGGTTTTTGCGGATGTAAACCCGGAATTTGCCGACAACACCATTACTTGCACCGCGCCGAGCAAGACCTTTAACTTGGCCGGCCTCAAGTCTTCCAATATCTTTATCGCCAACAAGCCGCTGAGGGACAAGTTCCAAAGGCAATTGGCGGCAACGGGCTACGGCGAGCCGGGCATTATGGGTCTCGTCGCCTGCAAAGCGGCCTATCGCGAAGGGGATGCCTGGCTGGACGGCCTTTTGTCCTATCTTGCCGGCAACCTCGCTTTTGTCCGTGAATTTGTGAAAAACCATCTGCCCGGCGTCAGCTTGGTGGAACCGGAAGGGACGTATCTGGTTTGGCTGGACTTTAAAGCTTTGGGCCTATGCGCGCGGGAATTGGATGAAATCATCGTCGGCCGGGCAAAACTCTGGCTGGACGCGGGCACGATGTTCGGCGCGGGCGGGGAAGGCTTCCAGAGGGTAAACATAGCCTGCCCGCGGGCAGTCCTGCGCGACGCCTTCGCGCGTTTGCAAGAGGCGCTGGCAAAGAAGGGGATTGCCGGGAAAACATCATGACCGACAAAGAAAAAGAACGCTTGGCGGCTTTGGGCGCCTGGCCGTACCTAGCGGGCCTGCCCCGCGAACTGGCGGGTTTTTCCTTGTCGGCCGGGCCGCGTGAAAATAACGGCAACATAGATATTTTCAGCTATGAAAACGCCCCGGCGCGCAAAAAATTGCGTTGTTTTTATAACAGCGCGACGCGCGACTATATGCTGCGCTATATTTTCGGCCTCAACGAATATAATGACAGTAAATATATAACGCCGGATCTTAATCTTTTTGCCGCGCTTTTGCGGGAAGGGCTGGCGGACGCGGCGGCGGAGCTGGCCGCGTTCAGCCGCGCCAGGGACTATCCTTTGCTAAAGGACAAGGGCATACCGGACTGGGCTTATCAGGGGGCCCTGCCCGCCGCCTGCTGCGGATTTGAACTTTATATCAGCCCGGACGCGCCGGCGCCTTTCATCAACGGTTCTTTTATCGTAGCCGATTACAGCGACTTTGCCGGCGGCCATCAATTCGCCGTCTATTACAATGAACTGCGCGATGAATTTTTCGCCGAGAAAAAACGCGCCGGCAACATCGAAACCACCGCCTTTTTCGACGCGCGCACGGTAAAGGAGCTTGACCGGAAACTAAAGGAGTGCCTGGCCGACTATTTGCAAGACTTCCGGCAGCAAATCGCCGGCGGCGCATAGTGGGCGGACTCCAATGAAACGGGGTGGCAACGCATGGACAAACAACGCATCATCGTCAATATTTTCAACGAGCAATATGCGCTGAAAGCCGACCTTTCCGAGGAAAAGGTGCAAGAATTGGCCGAATACGTAGACAGCCGCATGCGGCGAATCGCCAGCATGCAGCCGGCGATTTCCTCCGCCGGCCTGCGGGTCGCCGTACTGGCGGCGCTGGAATTGGCGGATGAGGCGATAAACGGCAAAGAAGCCTACGAGGGTTTGCTGGCGGCCATCAAAGAGGAAATGTCCCGTCCTTAGGCAGGAACTGGCCGCTTACGCGAAAAGGGACAAAACAAAGGCACATATCGCCCCCTGCCCGACGGCGGGGGATTGCGGGACGGTACGAAAGGCAATGGCAAAAGTAGAGCTTATGTCGCCCGCCGGCGGCATGGACGCGCTGCGGGCGGCGGTGAACGCGGGCGCGGACGCGGTTTATATAGGCGGGCGCCGGTTCGGGGCGCGCCGGTTCGCGGACAATTTCGCGCCGGAAGAATTGAAAACAGCGGTAGAATACGCGCACCTGCGCGGCGCGCGCATCTACGTAACGGTCAACATCTTGGCCTTGGACGGCGAAATGCCGGACTTGGCGGAATATCTGGCCTTTCTTTACAACGCGGGCGCGGACGCCGTTATCGTGCAGGACTTGGGGGCGGCGGCGCTCGCACGCGCAGTTGCGCCGGACATGCCGCTCTTTGCCAGCACGCAGATGACCGTAACCGATCTCGGCGGCGCGCAGTTCGCGCGCCGGCACGGCTTTTCGCGGGTAGTGCTGGCGCGCGAGAGTTCGCTTGAGGACATAAGATCCATCTGCGCCGCCGCCGTCTGCGAAATCGAAGTGTTCATCCACGGCGCGCTTTGCGTAAGCTATTCCGGGCAATGCCTGATGAGCAGCCTCATCGGCGGGCGCAGCGGCAACCGCGGCCAATGCGCGCAGCCTTGCCGCCTGCCTTACGCCATGACGGGCGCGGACGGGGGAAAGGTCATTGCGGAAGGCGCCGCCGGCCAGTATCTTTTAAGCCCCAAGGACCTTAACGCGATAGACCTTCTCCCCGCCCTTATCGGCGCGGGCGTTTCCGCTTTCAAGATTGAAGGGCGCATGAGACGCCCGGAATACGTGGCCGTAACGACCGAAATCTACCGGCGCGCCATCGACAGCTATTATGCCGGCGCGTTTCATGTGCCGGAAAAAGACCGGCGCGATTTGCGGCAGATTTTCAACCGCGGCTTTACTACGGCCTATCTTGCCGGCAGGCCGGGGCAGGCTTTTTTGAGCGACCGCCGCCCCAACAACCGGGGCGTGCCGATAGGAAGGGTAAGCGCCGCCGCGCGGGGAAACCCTTATATTGAGTTAAAATTGGAAGAGGACTTGAACGAGGGCGACGAAATCGAAATTTGGATAAGCGCGGGCGGCCGGGCGGCCGGCGCGGTGAAAGGGCTGCAAGTGGGCGATCGGGCGGCCGCCTGCGCCCGGCGCGGCGAAACGGCGCGCATAGCCTTCCCGCACCCCGTAAAGGTGAACGACCGGGCGTTCCGTACCTTCGAGCAGCAACTCATGAGCCGCGCGCGCGGTTTTTTTACTGCGGCGGACGCCTTTTCCCTGCCGGTCACGGCCGTCGCGCGCGCCGCGCCGGGCGAAGCGTTTGCCGTTACCTACATTGACGCGGACGGCAACAGCGGCGCGGCCGCCACTTCTTTTCGCGGCGAGCCGGCGCGCGGGCGCCCCCTCACCGCCGAAAGCGTCAAAAAGCAGGTCGGCCGGTTGGGCGGCACGGACTTTTACTTGGAAAAACTGGATTTGGATCTGGTCGGCGACGTAATGGTTCCGCTCAGCGAAATAAACGACGCCCGGCGGCGGGCGATCGCGGCGCTGCGGCAAAACCGGCTGGACGCCTTTTTGCGCCGGGGGAAAATATCGCCGCCCGGCGGCGCAAAAGCGCCGGCAAACCGTCGGCAAGCCTGCGGCAAACCGCTTCTCAGCGTCCACGCCGGCAGCCTTGATCAGCTTTGCGCCGCCCTGGAAAGCGGCGCGGACGTACTCATATACGGCGACGGCTACAGCCGCCGGCCGGCCGGCGCGGACGAATACCGGCAGGCGGCGCGGGCCGCCCGGGCAAGCGGCAAGGAAATCTGGTTCGCCGCGCCGCGCCTTACTTTGGAAAGCGACCGAGCTACCCTGAGCGGCCTTGTCGATATCTTCGGGGAAATCGGCGGCGGCGTACTCGTCTCATCCCTTGCCGCTTACGCCGCCGCGCGCGCGCGCGCCCTGCCGGTCTGGGTAAACTGCCAGCTCAACGCCTTCAACGCCCCGGCGCTCGAATTTTGGCGCGACGAGGGGGCGGCCGGCGTAACCCTTTCACAGGAACTTACCCTGCCGCAGGCGGAAGAGTTGTCCGGCAAAGGGATACTGCCCCTGGAGTGCATGGCCGATGGCCGCGCGGAACTGATGATCAGCGAATATTGCGCCATCGGCGTTTGGCTGGGAAACGGCGGGGGGAAATCCTGCGCCCGCCCTTGCGCCGACAAACAATATTTTCTCAAAGACCGTTTCGGCGAACAATTCCCGATAGTTACCGACCAACTGGGGCGCATGCGCATCCTCAACTCTAAGGAGCTTTGCCTTATCGGGCAGGTGGCGCGCCTGTCCGCCGCGCCGGTAGAGCGCCTGCGCATAGACGCCCGTTATCTTTCGGCGCAAGAGGTCAGGCGGCGGGTGGCGGACTATCGGCGGGCGATAGACGGCAAGGGCGATTTCGCGGCGCGGGCGGGAACGACGCGCGGCCATTATTTCAGGGGAGTATTGTAAATGCCGATTGGCGAGGCAACGCTCAAAGCGTTGGAATTTCATAAAATATTGGACAGGCTGGCCGACTGCGCCGCGACCTCGCGGGGGCGCGCAAAGGCCCTGGCCCTTTTGCCGGCGACGGATTTTGAACAGGCGCAAACGCGCCTTTTGCGAACCGGCGAAGCCTTGGCGATACTTCGCGGCGCGCTCGCGCCGCCTTTCGGCGGCTTGAGCGACATAGAAAGCGCGGTTAAGCGGGCGGCGCTGGAGGCGGCGCTGCCTGCGGCGGAACTGGCCCGGGTCGGGAACGCCCTTTGCGCCATGCGGCGGATGAAGGAATTTTTCGCGCCGCTCGAGGAAACCGCGCCGCTTCTTTGCGCCGAGGCGGGCGGCATTGTGGTTTTGCGGCAATTGGAAGAAGAACTGGAAAAGGCCATATCCCCGGACGGGGAGTTGAGCGACCAGGCCTCGCCCGAACTTTTCCGCCTGCGCCGGCAGATCCGCGCCACCCAGGAACGCGTCCGCGAAGAACTGGAAAACCTGCTGCGCGCGGAGCAAAACCGCCGCTATTTTCAAGACCAGCTTGTTACCATGCGCGGCGGGCGCTACGTCATACCGGTCAAGCAGGAGTACCGGCGGCTCATGCCGGGAATAGTCCACGATCATTCGGGCAGCGGGGCCACGGTGTTCATTGAGCCGCTCGCGGCGGTGGAACTGAACAACGAAGTCAAAAAACTGCGGGCGGAGGAACAAGAAGAAACCGAGCGCATCCTCAAACTGCTTTCGCTTCGGGTCGGCGGCGCGGCCGGCCCGCTTCTCGAAAACCTCGCCGCCCTGACGCGGCTTGACTTGGTATTTGCCAAGGCGCGGCTGGCCCTTCTCCTTAAAGCCGTCCCGCCCGAGCTTAGCAAAGACGGGCGCGTGGACATCGTCAAAGGGCGCCACCCGCTTATCCGCCCCGAAGCGGTAACGCCGGTGGACGCAAGGGCCGGCGGCGGGACAAAGACGCTGGTCATTACCGGCTCCAACGCCGGCGGCAAGACAGTAACGCTGAAAATCATCGGCCTGTTCGCGCTCATGGCGCAGTCCGGCCTTTTCCTGCCCGCCGGCGCGGGTACGCGGATGCCGGTCTTTCCATCGATATACGCCGATATCGGCGACGAACAGAGCATCGAGCAAGATCTCAGCACTTTTTCCGGCCAGATAAAAAACATCGCGGGCATACTGGAGGAGGCGGACGGCGGCTCGCTGGTGCTGCTGGACGAAATATGCGCCGGCACCGACCCTAGGGAAGGGGCGGCCCTGGCGATGGCCGTGCTGGAAAACCTGCGGGACAAAGGCGCGACGACCGTCCTGACCACCCATTACGGCGAACTTAAAGTGTTTGCTTTTCATAACGCCGGCATGGAAAACGCCAGCGTGGAATTTGACCCGGTTTCGCTTAAACCGACCTATCGCCTTTTGATGGGCACGCCGGGCAGCAGCAACGCTTTGTCCATCGCCGCCCGCATAGGGCTTGCGCCAAAAATCATAGCGCGGGCGGAGACTTTCGTCGGCAGCGCGCACAAAGAGCTGCAAAATCTCCTGGCCGGCCTGGAAAACGAGCGCAAAGAATACGAGCGGCGCAACCTTGAGCTGGAAGGGCTGCGCCGGGACGCGGCGACGCTTTGGGAACGGGCCGCGCGCCGGGAAAGCGAAATTGCCGCCAAAAAGCGCGACATAATCGACAAATGCCGCGAACAGGCGGCGGAAACGCTGCGGCAGGCCAGGCTGGAGGCGGAAGAAGCCATAAAAGCCATCAAAGCCCTTTATCAGGAAACCGACGGCAAAGCCCGGCAGACGGCGATTGACAAGGCGCGCCGGCGGCTTTTCGACATAAACTTGCCGGAAGAAGACGAACCGCCGGCCGGCCGGCCGCTCACCGCCGCCAATGTCCGCCCCGGCCAATGGGTATACGTGCCGTCGCTAAGGCAAAAGGGCATCGTCCTTTCCGCAGCGGGGGAAGACGTTACCCTGCGGATCGGGATTTTAAGAATGAGCATCGCCGCCAAAAAATGCGTACAGGCCGAGCAAGGGCAAAGCGGCGCCCCGCCGGCGGCTTTCTTCCGGCAGGGCGGGGAGGAGGCGCTGGCCAAGGCGGCCGCTTTCAAAAGCGAAATAGACGTGCGCGGCAAGACGGTGGAAGAAGCGATTTTGGAACTGGACAAATACATTGACGACGCGGCGCTGGCCAACGCCTCCCAAGTGCGCGTCATACACGGAAAGGGCGCGGGCGCCCTGCGGCGCGGGCTTGACGGCTATTTCGGCCGCCACCCCTTGGTGCGCGCGCACGAGCTGGCCGCCCCCGACGCGGGCGGCAGCGGCGCGACCATCCTTTTCCTTTGAGGATGCCGCCCGTACCTTGCGGCGCGGTGCCGCCGGCGCTTGTTCGGGGCTGCCTTAACGCTTGCCGCCCGTTTTGCGAAAAATCCCGAACCGCCGCGCCTTATATAAAACAAGCCGGGGGGCGTTTCCGGCGCGTCCGGGCGCCGCGCCAAACACAGTTGCGCAAACCATGTTTTTTTCATATAATTTATTTATGGCTTCATTACGGCAAAATAATTATGAAAAAAGGTGGAGACAATGCTGATCGACGAAAAATTCAAACAGTCCGGCCTTTTCCTCTTCCGCTGGCGGGGCTATCTGCCGCTTTTTTTCCTCGGCGCGACCTTCGCCACGCAATACTTCAGCCATCCCGCGCGCAACGGCCATTTTGACGACGCCCGCTGGGCCGCCGTCTGCCTTTTGGTCGGGCTTGCCGGGATACTGATCCGGGTCCTGACCGTGGCCTTCGTCCCTTACATGACTTCCGGGCGCGGCACCAGCCGCCCTTACGCCGAGCGGCTCAATACCAGCGGCATGTATTCGCTCATGCGCAACCCGGTATATTTCGGCAACTTTTTCACCTTTCTCGCCCCAGTGCTGTTCGTCCGGCACTTCTGGCTGCTCATTTTGTATCTGCCGGTGTTCGCCCTCTACCACGAACGCATCATTTTCGCCGAAGAAAGTTTCCTGCGCGAAAAATTCGGCCGCGAATACGAGGAATGGGCCAAAAAGACGCCGATATTCTTCCCCGACCTCTCCCTCTGGAAAAGGCCGGATCTTCCCTTTTCCTGGAAAATGGCGGTAAGGCGCGAATGTATAAGCGTTTTCACCCTGGTCATAACCATCTGGGCGCTGAAAATCGCCGAATACTATCTGGACCATCAGGCTTTGCACATCGAACCGTCCTGGCTCGCCCTTTTTTCCCTCTCCGGCGCGGTTTATTTAAGCGTCGCGCTCATCGTCCAGTTTTCCAACCGGCTTGACCGTTAAGCCCCCCCATAGGCAAAAGCCGCGCCCTGCTTTGTTGGCGCGGCTTTTGCCTATGGGGGGGCTGTCAACGCGGGCTTTTACTCTGCCTTAAAGACCATCAGCTTTTTAAAATTGACATAGACCTCGTCGCCAAGGGCAAATTCCTCAAAATGCGTGGCTTTGTTGATAATGCGTATTTCGTCCCCGCCGATTTGCACCCGGTAATCCACCGAATCGCCCAGGTAAACCTTGTGCAGGAGGCGTCCGGCCAGGGCGTCCGGGCGCGCGGCCTTGCCGATCTTGATGTGTTCCGGCCGCGCCGCCGCCAGGGCCTTGCCCGCTATGCCCGCCTCGTTGCTGATTTCATAGCGCAGACCGTGAATCTGCGCCATGTTGCCCTCCACCGTCGCGCCGATAAAGTTCACCAGCCCGATAAAATCCGCGACCACTTTGTTGGCCGGTTTTTCATAAACCATGATCGGGCGGTCGATCTGCTGGATGACGCCGCCGTGCATGACCACTATCCGATCGGACATGGCCATGGCCTCGGCTTGGTCGTGGGTTACATAGATGACGGTAACGCCGGTCTTTTCCTGCAGGGACTTTATTTCAAACCGCATGCTTTCGCGCAGCTTGGCGTCCAAGTTGGACAAAGGCTCGTCCAAAAGGAGCAGGGCGGGCTTGCCCGCCAGGGCGCGCCCAAGCGCCACCCTTTGCTGCTGGCCGCCGGAGAGCTGGTGCGGGTAGCGGGAAATATACGGCGCAAGATGCACTAATTCTATGACTTCTTCCGTCCGCCGCCGGATTTCCTCCTTGCTTTTCTTTTGGATTTTCAGCGGATAGGCGACGTTGTCGAACACCGTCATGTGCGGCCAGACGGCGTAGGACTGGAACACCATGCCGATGCCGCGCTTTTCCGGCGGCAGGAACACCCGGCTGCCGGCGGACGACACCAGCTTGTCGCCGAGATAAATGTCGCCGCCGCTCGCGCGCTCAAACCCCGCGATCATCCGCAGCACGGTGGTTTTGCCGCAGCCGGAAGGCCCCAGTATGGAAACAAACTCCCCATCGCTTATGGTTACGGAAAAATCATTCACGGCGGTTACTTCGCCGAACTTCTTGCTTACGTGTTCTATCTTTACCTGCGCCAAATTAGTCCCCCGCCTTCCGAAACGCCGCGCCCGGCAGCGCGGCCTCGTTTTGCCATTATATGCCGATGCTGCCTTTGCTGGCTTTATTGAGGATGATGTTGCCGATCAAAACGATCGCCAGTATGATTACCGACAGCACGGAAGCGTTCTGGGTGTCCGCGTAAGTCTGCAGCTCATATAAAAGCACGCCGATTGTCTTGGTTTCCGAACCATAGAGCAAAATGGACATGGTAAGTTCATAAAAAGACGGCATGAAGATCAAAAACCAGCCCGCCACCACCGATGGGGCGATCAGCGGCAGGATGATGTCCCGGCAGGCGCGCAGCCAGCCGGCGCCCGAACTCAGCGCCGCTTCCTCCAGCGAAGAATGTACCTGCACGAGCGAGGCGGAAATGGTGCGGACGGCCATGGTCATATATTTGACCAGATAAGCGGCTACCAATATGCCGGCGGTGGAATACAAATTGACGACGAATTTGCCGGAAAAGGCGATGATAAGCGCCAGCGCTATCACGATGCTGGGCGCCGCGCCGCCGGCCGTAACCAATAAATCCGGCAGCTGCCGTCCCCTGGCCGTCGTTTTCACCAAAAGGTACGATATGAACACCGCCAGCAGAGTGCCGACCGTCGCCGCCGCCACTCCGTATTGGAGGCTGTTGAAAATCGGCGCCAGATACTGGTCGCTGGCGATGACCGGCTTCCAGTTTTCAAAAGTCAGGTTGTCCAGACCGATGGGCTTGGACATGGTGCCGATAAGCGAAGTCAGGAGTATGGAGCCAAGCGGCAGCGCGACCGCCACGGCCGTGTAAAAGCCGACCGCGGCCAGCGCCGGCCAGCGCCATGCGCCCAAGTTCACGATATTGGGGCGGGTGCTTTTGCCGCCGATGGTAGTATAGTCCTTTTGCCCGGCAAACCGGCCCATGGCCAGCAAAAGGGCGTTGGCGAGCAGCATGAGGATCGTCGCCAGGGCGGTGGCGTCGCGGATGCCCTTGCTGTCGCCCATATAAACGTAGGTAACGATCCGGGTCGTCATCACCTCGATGTTGCTGGGCATGCCCACGATCGATGGTATGCCGAAACAGGACGCCGCCGATATGAACACCAAAAGGCCGCCCGCCAGGATGCTCGGGGCCATGAGCGGCATGGTAACGTCCCGCAGGGTCCGGAGCGGGGACGCGCCCGCGATCCGGGCCGCTTCCTCCAGCGCCGGGTCCATCTTCTCCATGGCGCGGGATATGGCGATGAAAGCGAAAGGGGAATAAAAAAGCGTCAGCACCCAGGTAAGCCCGCCCATCGTATAAATGTCGAAAGGCGACGCGTCAAGGCCGAACGCCCATTTTAAAACCATATTCAAATAGCCCACGCTGGGATTTAAAAGCTGTACCCAGGCAATCGCCCCGACATAGGGGGGGATCATGTAAGTCGCGACAAGCCAGGTGCGAAAGCCCCCCCGTCCCGGCAGGTTGGTCCTGCCGATCAGCCAGGCCAAGGGAAAGGTGAGAAGCACGCTGGAGACCATCGTCGCAAAAGACAGCTTCAGCGTATTGAGCAAGGCGCGCCAGTTCACGCTGCGGCTGTAAACGTCCTTATAATTGCTGAAATCGAAGCTGCCGCCCGACATAAAACTGGACGCCGCCAGATAAAGCAGCGGCAGCGCCGTAAAAATCAGCAGCAAGGCGACGCACAGCAAAATGACGGTCGTCTTGCTGTCAAACGAAGGCAGGGAAAAATTTCGTTTTGGCAAAATTCACCGCTCCCAACCGGCAATGAAACCAATTAATCAAGCGCGAAACAAGCCCCGCGCAACGGGCAGCCGCAAAGCGCCGGCCTTTGCCCGGCGTTTTGGGCAAGAGGGAACAAAGCCCCTTGTTTGCTCCCTCCCGCGCCATTATAACATTTTCGGCCTTATTTTTCTATCACCCGCGTACGAAATTCCTCTTTGTATTTTTCCTTCTCTTTGGAGAATTTTATCCAATCGGTTTTCACGGCTTTGCCGTAAAAGGTTTTGAGCGCGGGCGCCCCGTTCGGCGGCTTGACGTCCTCGCGCACCGAGTGCATCCAGCCGGTAACGACCGTCTCCTGCCCCGCCTTGGACAGCCACCAGTCTACCGCCGCCTTGGCGCCGGCGGGGTTCTTGCTGGCGGCCATGATGCCGATCGGGCTGGGTACGACGACGACGCCGTCCTCGGGATAGACGACTTTTACCGGTTCTTTTTTGGTTTCAATCATTTTCAGGATGTTCTCTTCCAAAATCATGACAGCCAGGTACTCGCCGGTCAAAAGCTTGTTTTGGATGGCGGAATTGCCTTCCTCCACCCGCAGGCCGTTGGCTTTGAGCTTGTCAAAATACTCCCAGCCGTATTTTTCCGACAAAGCCGCCGCCGCGACAAACGCGGTTCCCGACATCAGCGGGTTGGGCATGGCGATCTTGCCTTTCCATTTCGGGTCGGTCAGGTCCTTCCAAGTTTTGGGCGCGTCCTCGGCTTTCAGCTTGGACGTGTTGTAGGCGATGATCATGTTGCTGATCCTGACGGGCGTCCAGGCGCCGTCCTTGTCCTTTTCGATGGCGACGTCCTTGGCGGCGGGCGAAGCGTAATTAAGCAGCATCTTCTGGTCTTTCAAGGTGTAATAATAAGAAGGGTCGGCGACCATCAAAGCGTCCGCGGCAATCTTTTTCGCTTCCATCTCGCCGGCCATTTTGGCTATGACCTTTTCCGTGCCGGCCTGGAACCAGTCCACTTCCAAGCCGGGCAGGGCCTTTTTGATAATAGGTTTTACCATGTCGATTATATCGGGATAAATCGACGTATAGATCATTATCTTGCCGGAGGCACCCCCGCCCGCCGCCGGCGCCTCCTTCTGTCCGCCGCCGCAGCCCGCCAGGGCGGCGATCAGGGCGGCCGCCGCGCACGCCGCGGCCAACCTTTTGACCGAAAAAACCATCTTCAAACCAACCTCCTCAATTTTTGTCTTTTTCCCATCCCTTTATCTTCGCGGAAGCGCCCGCCGCCGGTAACCGCATCCCTCCTAAGCCGCGTTTTGGCGGAATCTTCCGTTTCAAGGGCCGCCGTTTGCCAATCTCTCGTTGTCTTTCCATGTCTATTATAATTAAATTATCGGCGGAGCGCAAAATTTTTTTGCAAAAGACAAACAGCCCCGCCCAAGCCGTCCGGTCGGCGCCGGATTTCGCCGCCGCCGAAAAATTCCAAAAAGTATTGTATATATTGGGGAATTCATATATACTGTATATATGAAAAAAGGCGGGACAATCATGTATTGACGCCGTTGCGCCGGCGGGCGGCGGGGGTTCTTCCCGCCGTCGGCCGATCGTTTCGCGCCAGTAGCAGGCGGGTTGCCGCCATTTTTGTATGAAAGCGAGGTGAAAATATGGCTGAACAACTGCTTAACGGCTCGATTACCCTGGTAGTGGGCATGCTGGTGGTTTTTCTTGTGCTCGGCATCCTGTACGGCATGCTGTTGCTCATCCCTTTGGTCAACAAGAAAGAATGACGGGACAATAAGCATTTCAAGATTTTTTAGGAGGATAAAAGATGGATTTATTTATTAACGCAATCTTAGATTTTTTTAAGGATTCCGGTTTGCCCGGCATTAACGTGGGAACGATCATCATGGTTACCGTGTCGCTCATACTGATGTGGCTGGCAATCGCCAAAGACTATGAGCCGCTCCTTTTGGTGCCCATCTCTTTCGGCATGCTGATGGTCAACCTGCCCCTGACCTACCTCATGGCTCCGCCCGCAGTCAACGCCGACGGCACGCACGCGGTCGGCGGCCTGCTGTGGTACATCTACCAGGGCGATGAGCTCGGCATCTTCCCGCCGCTCATCTTCCTCGGGGTCGGCGCCCTGACCGACTTTGGGCCGCTCATCGCCAACCCGATCAGCATCTTCCTCGGCGCGGCCGCCCAGCTCGGCGTATTTGTCGCCTTCCTCGGCGCCATCGTCTTGGGCTTCACCCCGCAGGAAGCGGCTTCCATCGGGATCATCGGCGGCGCCGACGGCCCGACCTCCATTTACCTCTCGACCAAGCTCGCGCCGCACCTGCTCGGGGCGATCGCCGTGTCGGCCTATTCCTACATGTCGCTGGTCCCCATCATCCAGCCGCCGATCATGCGGCTGTGCAGCAGCAGGGCGAACCGCGCCATAGTGATGGATCAGCTGCGCCCGGTGTCCGCGCGCGAGAAAATCGTCTTCCCGATCGTCAGCACCATCGTCGCCTCCCTGCTCGTGCCGAGCGCGGCCGCCCTCATCGGCATGTTGATGCTGGGCAACCTCTTCCGCGAATGCGGCGTAACCCCTAACCTTGCCCGGACGGCCGGCGACGCCATGATGTTCATCACGGTCATCTGCATCGGCGTAACCGTCGGCGCCACCGCTTCCGCCGAGGCTTTCCTGAACAGCCAGACCCTCGGCATACTGGCTCTCGGCCTGATCGCCTTCGCTTTCTCCACTTTTGGCGGCATGATTTTCGGCAACATCATGTGCGCCCTTTCCGGCGGCAAGATCAACCCGCTCATCGGCTCCGCCGGCGTGTCCGCCGTGCCGATGGCCGCCCGCGTCTCCCAGAAGGTCGGCGCGGAAGTGGATCCCTTCAACTTCCTCCTGATGCACGCCATGGGCCCGAACGTGGCCGGGTGTATCGGCACCGCCGTAGCGGCCGGCGTGTTCCTGACCATTTACAAATAACCAATGACCGGCGTGTGCCGCGAAAAAACATCCCCCGCGGGGGATGTTTTTTCGCGCCTGCCGGCGGCCTTGGTCTGTTCCAAGCTCAAAACGCGGGCTAAGATTGTAAAGACAATTCGCCGCTTTGCGCGGCCAAACGCAGGACGAAAAATTCGCTCAAAATCTAAACATTTCGGATAGCGCTGACAGGCTCTGCTCGCACGGCGGCCTTAACTTGCCCGCTCCCCGCGCGCGGCCTGAAAACAAAATGCCGGGGCAGAAGGCGGATCTACAGGAAGATATACCAATAGCCAAAAGAAAAGATGCTGCCAATGGCGGCGATAAAGATCGCTATCCCCTCCGGCGTGCGGGGATAGCCGAAATTAATGAAGTCCCCCAACGCGCCGCGCCGCGTAAAAAAAGAATAAGTGGTCCTTTTTTTGAACCAGCGCGCCTTGCGTTCTTCGCCGATTATCCCGGCGATAAGGGCGAACAGGCAGAAAGCGAACACGAGGGTTACGCCGATTTTCTTGGCGTAGATGAAGTCGGCGGCCGTAAGTTCTTCCATTTTCTCACTCCTTGCGCGAAATGGTTAATATTTGCCGCTTGCGGGGGGACGCGCCGCTGGCCGGCCAACGCCCTTTCCCTGAGCGTTTCCGATAGCGTCAGAGCGCTTTGATGTCAATATATTTTTGCAATTGCTCCATCTCATAGTCCGCTATCAGTTCCGTAAGCATACAGGCCTGTCCGCTTTTAAAATAATCATCAAAGCAGGCGTAGTATTTCCGACGGTCGGCGAATTTGACATCGACTGGCAGCAGCCCCGCCCCGATAAGCTCCAAGTTAAGTATGAGCCGGCCTGTCCGCCCATTTCCGTCAATGAAGGGATGGACGCCCTCAAAACGCAAATGAAACTCCGCCGCGGCGGCAATAATGTGCCGCCCTTGTTTCATGCTTTCATAGTCCCTTATGAGCTTTTCCATTTGCACCGGCACAAGGTAAGGCTGCGGCGGCGTATGCGCCGCCCCGGAAATAGTTACGGGAAGGCGGCGATATACGCCTCTATTTGGCGCATCGCTTAACAAAACCAAGGAATGGATGTCTTTGATAATTTTCTCCGTAAGCGGCGCGTTTGCTTTTGCAATACTCAATATATACTCAAAAGCGTCCTTATGCCCTATCGCTTCTAAATGTTCTTTTATTGGCTTTTCCGCTACCGTTATCCCTTTTTGTAAAATAAGGGCGGTTTCCTGCAAGGTCAGCGTATTTCCCTCGATAGCGTTGGAATTGTAAGTGTTCTCAATTACAAATTCTTGCCGCAGCCTTTGCAGTTCCGTCTCGTTGAAGGTACGCATGGCCGCTAGCTTGCTTTTCAACTCGTCTATTTTCGTAAAATCCATTGCCTGCTCCTCTTGCGCAAGCATATTATAACTTCAATGCCGCCGCCCCGTCAAGGGCGGCGGCAAACAAAGCGCGCGGGGATTGTCCCCGCGCGCTTTGTTTGCCCAAAGAGGTTTATTTGCCCGGGAAGAACGGCCAGACAATCGGGATAATGAGCAGGCAGACCACGAAGGACACCAGCACCAGGCCGCTGCCGGCTTTGACATAGTCCAGGAATCTGTAGTTGCCGGGGCCGAGCACCAAGGTGTTGGGCGGCGTGCCGACCGGGGTGGCGAAAGCGCAGGAGGCGGCGACCGCTATGGCCATGACCACCGCTTTCGGGTCGGCGCCGACGTTGCCGGCGATAAATACGCCGATCGGGCACAAAAGCGCCGAGGCCGCCGTGTTGGACATGAA
>JAISLQ010000025.1 GCA_031290885.1 Acidaminococcales bacterium | reverse complement strand
GATTTTCCTTCTACTAAAGTATACCACCTAACCACCATTAATACAAGAAAAAAAAAAATTCGCCGTCAAATTTGTCCGCCGCATATGATAATGTCTTAATGCGCCGCAAATAGTTTTGTCACAAACCCTCTGGCAGCAGCGGCGCATTGCTATAAAATATGCCCCGTATCCACTTTGGCAAGAAAGAAATGAGGCGATGGCAAGCAAAGGCGGCGCCAGAATGAACGGACAAAAGAAATACGAGGCGATCCGCTTTCCGGCGCCGCAATCCAACGCGGCGGACGGACAAATGACATTCCATAAATTTATGGAAAAAGCATGTGTCCATACAATTTTGCTTAAATCAACCTACGCCCAACATCTTACGGGTTTCGGCGCCGCTGGCGATTTCGCGGCCGATTTCCTTGGCTATGCGGACAACCCTTTCCACGAATTGGGGATTGCTTCCCGGAACGCCTTTGTACAGGTACTGATTGTCTTCCAGCCCCACGCGCACATGGCCCCCCGCGCCCAGGGCCCACAGAATCGTGCTTGCCTGATGGCTGCCTATGCCCGCTAAGTTCCATTCGGATCCTTTCGGAATTATGCCCAGCAAATAGCCTAGTTGCGGCAAACTGGCCGGTTGGGCGCGCTGGACGCCCATTACAAAATCAAAATACAAAGGTTCCTTCAGGAGACCTTCTTTGCAAAAATCAATGGCGTTTTGCGCCATGTGGGTGTCAAAACACTCTATTTCGGGTTTTATATTGTGTTCCAGCATATACTTGGCCTGCTCGGTATAAAATTCGGTTGTGTTGACATAAGCGCCGGTCGGGAAACCCACGGAACCGGGGCACCAACTTGCCATTTCCGGGTGGCAGCGCAGGCCGCTGTTGCGGGTATGGGCATCTACTTCGTAACGCCCGCCGGTAGATAATTGCACGATCAGATCAGGGCAGCGCAGAGTTAAAATTTCTTTGACGGCGCGGAATTGATCTTCGTCATGGCAATTTTTGCCGGTAACTTTGTCTCGGACATGGATATGGACCACGGCCGCCCCTGCGTCATGGCATTTGATGGCATCTTCCACGATTTCATCGACAGTAATGGGCAAATTGGGAAACCTTTCTTTACTTGGCACAGAACCGGTAAGGGCTGCGGTAATTATAACTTTTTTCATTTTTTGTCCTCCCTTAAAAAATATTGCTTTGCTGAACGCCAAACGCGAAAATATGGACTTTGCTTTTATTGGCGGATAAATACATGCGGACCGGAAACCCTTATTGAGCGGTTTGCCGCATCCATTACCATAGGCCTATCACTTTCCACCAGGCAAACCCAATGCCCAGCCAGACGGCCATGTACACAAGGGACATAACGAAGCCAATCTTCCACCATTTTCCTTGGCTCATATACCCGGCGCCAAAATATATAGGGCCAACGCCATTGCCGTAATGTGTCAAGCAAGCGCAAAAATTATTGAAAAAACCCATGCTTAACGCAATCAGCATCGGAGAGCCGCCGGCGCTGCCGGCCACCGCTATCAGCACTGGATAAAGAGCCGTAGTGTGCGCCGTAAGGGAAGCGAAAAAATAGTGGCTGTAAAAGTGGAAAACAATTACCGCAATCAACGCAAGCATCCAGGGAACCCCCACGATAGAGGCGGCAATTATTTTGCTGACCCAGGCAATCAACCCAAATTTAGACAAAAGGCCGGCCAAGGTTACAAGGCCGCCGATCCAAACCATGGTATCCCAAGCGCCCTTCTCCTCCAATACATCCTGCCAGGCAATGGCGGAAGTTGTCAGAAGCGCCGCGGCGCCGCCTAACGCGACAAGGGTGGCGTTTATATTTGTATATTGGGAAGTTGCCCAGAGCAAAATGCTGAGCACAAAAATGGTAGCCATGATTTTCTCTTTTTTTGTCATAGGGCCCATTTTCTCAAGTTCAGCTTGCGCCAACTCCTTGGCTTCCGGTGTCCGTTTTATTTCCGGCGGATTTATGTAATACATGACCAGCGGGATGGCAAACATGGCCAATGTGCCGGGCACAAGCGCCGCAGTGGCCCAGGCGGCCCAAGTTATGGTTATGCCAAAAGCTTGCTGGGCAAAAGTGGCGCAAAGAGGGTTGCCGACCATGGCGGTCAAGAATAAGGCACCGCTCATGCAATTAGACTGAAAGCCAACTTGCATCAAATAGGAACCTATGCGTTGGGCGCTTTCGCCCGGCTCGGACTTAAAGGCGCTGGACAGGCTGCGGACGACGGGATAAAGAATGGCGCCTCCCCTGGCGGCGCTGGAAGGGGTAGCCGGGCAAAAGATGAATTCGCTGGCGGCAATGGCGTAACCCAGGTTAAGGGTGTTTTTGCCAAATTTCCTGATAAGCACATAAGCAACCCTTCTGCCCAGGCCTGTCTTGCTAAACCCGCACGAAAGCATAAACGCCGACACTACGAGCCAGACAGTGGAATTGGCGAAACCCGCCAACAACTCCCCCAGTTTAGCCAGCCCCAAAAAACCTGTAACCGCAAGGCTGAGTATTGCCATTGCGCCCATAGGCATAGGCTGCAGGATAAATCCAATGATCGTCGCGGCGAAAACCGCGAACATTTTTCCGGCTTCCGGCTTAAGCCCCGCCGGTACCGGCATAAACCAAAGTATAATTCCCACGGCGATAGTTATGCCCCAATCCCGATACTTTTTTTCCAAAATTATCACATCCTTTCAGTTTTAGCAAATATGACAATTTACCCTTGCCTGGCCGAAAATCATAGACGCCCCTTCCTCTTTAAAAGATTCCTAAGGCATTGCTCAATTCTTGCCGGCCAATTCCACCAGTTCGGTAATGACGCCGCAAGCGCCTTCGGCTTCGAGATAGCCGACGCGGGTATTTCTGGAGCCGGGCTTTGGCGCGGGGCTGCGCAAAGGAATGTTTTCCTTTGCGAAATAATCAAGCGCCGCCTGAATGGAATCAACCTCATAGGCGATGTGGTACAGCCCTTCGCCAACCGTTTCCAGATGTTTTTTCACAAAAGCGCGCTCCCCTATAGGAGAAACCAGTTCCACTTCTACTTCGCCGCAAGAGAAAAACGCTACCGCGCAGCCAATTTCCGGCAATTCTTCATACCCGTGGAAATCAAGTTTGAGAATATCCCGATGAAACGCAATTGCCTTGTCAATGTCCCAGACCGCTATGGCAATATGGTTGATTTTTTTAATCACAATACTTTCGCCCCTTTCTCAATTTTTATCTAAATTTTCTTTCTTTTTT
>JAISLQ010000024.1 GCA_031290885.1 Acidaminococcales bacterium | reverse complement strand
TGGCAGCCAGCGCGTAGCGTCTTTCTCGACCGGCGCAAAGCCCATCTTTAAGAACAACGAAAGAGACGGACGGTTGTCTTTGGCGATATCAGCGTACAAAGCGGCAAACCCGCAACGCGCAAAGCCAAATTCCACAACGGCGCAAAGGGCTTCGTACATATACCCTTGCTTTTGATAGTCTTTTTTTAGCGCGCAACCCACTACCGCCGTGCCGGTAGCCATGTCCATACGATTAAATTCGCAACTGCCGACAATCGCCTCGGCATTTTTTAAGCGAATCAACCAAAATATCATTTGTTGGAGCGCTTGTTTTTTTGGCAATGAATTTAAACAGCTGCTGCCTTTCGTTGCCGCCCTTTCCGTGAATTTCCAGCCACAGGCCGGCAAGGGCTGGAAGTCCGTCCTTGCGGGGCGGTGCCAGCAAAAGGCGGGCGGTTTGCATGGAAAACTCTTCAAAACGCGGCAATGCAGCCATAATTTTCATTCATCCCATATGAATAGCGATCTACAAGGCGCGTTTTAGCGGCAACGTTCCCATTTCCCTTTGGCTTCAGGAAACCTTTAATGATAACATCTGACTGCCCCGGCCCCAAAGCCCCATACGAAAATTATTCAGCAGCCATAACTTTCACCCACAATGATAAAATGTACATCGCTTGACCGCCGTAAGCGACAGCGATCCGTTGCAGATGCGCACAGGATTTGCGCGGATGCCTGTTTTGGCGCACGGATTGGAAAGAAATGACACCTTCTGCTGTTCCATGGGGAAGACAATAGTGCGCAAGCGTTTCAGGCTCCGATTTTACATCAGCTGGCACTTTGTTCAAACCGATGACGAGAATAACCTCGCCCGGAAAGCAATGCCGGCCACTCTTTGCCCACCCGTCCGCATTGATGATCCGCCGTCCAAAGTTACGGCGTTGAAACCGGCAACGAAGATATCGCCGGTCATTTTGGGCGGCGTTTGGCATGTTTCTCCTCGTTGCGCAATACGCCCGCATATCAACAACAGTTTAGCTCCTGCCGCGCTCCGAATAGAGGCCGTCATGTCGTCGAATAAAGCCCCATCCAAGTAACATGATACGCGCCCGTAGCTCAGGTGGATAGAGCAGCGGTTTCCTAAACCGCGTGCCGGGAGTTCGAGTCTCTCCGAGCGCACCAAACAAACAAAGGCCAAAAGCGGCGGTTCGCCTACTTTTTGCCTTTGTTTGTTTTTTGCTGTTTTTGCTTATTTTTTCGTATTTTTACATGCTTTTTTACCTCTGTTGCACACCAACTGCGCATCTAACGGCGGCAAATAAACCAATGAAAATCACCGCTACTTCCGCATTAAGGGTGAAGGGGTACATCAAAGACTTTTGCCCAATTTGGGGCGAAAGTCCGATGGATTGAAGGGTGCGATTTGAAATCACGCACCGGCAATGGTCGCCGTAATGCCTACGAAAAGGTCGAGAAAGATCAGCGTTTGTATGGCGCATCCTTTTATTTTTCCAAAAAAGTTTCGATAAATTTTTCCGCCGCTTCCCTGTCGACTTTTTTAACCATGCGCTCAAAGGCTTTAATGAGCGCCCACTCGTCATCGAAGGCAACCATTGAGCGCATTTTTCTTTTTCTTTCGGGAGGCAGGGCTTTTCTGCCTGAACCTTTGCGCGTCCCGCCCCACGTGCTTTTAGTACCTGCGTTCATATATCATCAGCCCCACGATAACCATTTCACCGACTGCCAGCCCACCAACCGCCGCCGCATAAGCGGCATTAGCGTTCCAGTCCACATATTGGGTCAAAAAAGCTATAAAGCATACATTCAAAATCGCTGTAAAAATTTGTCTCTTTGACACTTTTCGTACCTCCTGCTATAATGTAGGCAGCGGGGGCTTTCGCCCCCCTGCCTTGCCCTCGGTTACCGCTTTCGCTTTGGTCGGCTGTGGCGGTTGCCGGGGCTTTTGGTTTTGCGGTCGAGCAGCTTTATCAGTAGCTCCGCTGCTTGTGTCAGCAAGCTGGCCGCCGCGATCGCCAAGGCATATAGCCTTTCTTTTTCTCCCATTTTCCCACTTCCCTTTCTTGATTTAATTATATAATAGACCTCTCCAATAATTTAAAGAAATTTCTCAAAAAAACCGATAAAAATGAAGGGGCTTGATTGGGGCGTTTTTTATAACAAGCACGGCTCGAAAAAGCATGACCCGAAGCAGTTCGCAGTCCATATCGCCAATCTTGCGGAAGATGAGGTTGTTACAAAGAACTCTGGCCTATACGAATACTTGCTTGACGGCAACGAAAAGCATTTAAATATTCGCGCCTTTACTCCGAAAATAGCACGGGCAGCGTATGAGCGGCAAAAATGGATTTGCCGAAATGCAAGAAGCATTTTGGATTGTGACTATTCAATTAGAGCATAATGCGGTTTGGGCGGTGCCAAAGCGCATGCGCCAACGAGTCGAGAAAAGAGGTCGTGGTCAAAGAATCGTCTGTTAAGCCGATAGCAGAATTCGTCCAAGTAACGTTGCAGATGCTTGGCATCCAGTCCGTGAAACGTCCCTTGCTCGAACGCTTTCGCGTTGGATATGATGATATGCGTCCAATGAAGATGCTCGGGCTGATTTTGGGGGTCGTGCGGGATCGCCGTACGGGCAAGCCTTCTTTCGCAAGGCAACCGCAAATGTTCAAGCCGTCCGTGCTTATCTCGGAGCCGGGCTTCACGCGATCCTTGGCGAAAGCCTTGATTGCCCTCGGCGACGAGGTACATGGCAACGAACCACTTGGTCAGCGGGGTTCGCGTTTTGTCCATGATCGTGCCTACCGTTGCCATCGTTTGGTGTGCACAGGCCTTGCATTGATATTTGTTGCGGCTTTTTATGTTGAAATGCTCCGTGTGGCCACATTTGGGGCAGACAAAACCGGCAGGCCATCGTTTTTGGTAAATGCACTCGCGGCAGGCATCTTCCGTGCCGAACCGTTCCATAAATTCAAGCAACGTCATGTGCGCTTACCATGCCCGTTCGTAACCATTGTATCGCAGCATGCTCTAATTGAATAGCCATTGCTTTTTTGGAAAATCGGTGGACAAGTTAAATAATTTCTGTTGAAATTAATCTTGGATTATGCTATTATAAATATTGAAAATCCCTGCGGTGTACGCGTAAATACTTTATGTTTTGAGCCAACACAATTAATATATGGGAATCCGGATTTGGCTGTGGACAGTATGCCTCCTGTGCTTGTGGACACTCGAAGCAGCCATGGGGATACCCACCTGCTCAGGCAGGTTCAAAACATAAGGAGGGCGGCGGCATTGCGGGGGTTTGTCATTTCTGCAGCGGGCAAAAAACGGATGCGGTCATTTTACTGTTTCCAGCTATTTACAGAATGTTTTGCTCATGCTACAATTTCAGGAGTCAATACTGTTCCTGGATTAAAATCATGCTATCTTTGCGGTCAAATTGCCGCCCTGCTTTGCGCTGAAGCCTTGCGGAACATCAATGTGTCCGTCTGCGTTTTGCGCCGCGCAACGCGGCAAATTATCGCGCAAATCTTAGCTGTGTTTTAACCTGCGGGCAGTAAATATAAAAACCGTGGCGCGGATATCCGAATCTCCGCCGGTTTCTGGGCTATGGGGATAATTGTTGAGGAGGACGTAAAATGCTTACAAATGAAAGGAAACAGGAAATTATCAGTAATTTCCGCATCCACGAAGGGGACACCGGTTCGTCGGAAGTGCAGATAGCTATTCTGAGCGAGCGCATCCGCTATTTGACCGAACATCTTAAAGAACATAAAAAAGACCACCATTCTCGGCGTGGGCTGTTGAAACTGGTAGGCCAGCGGCGTGGGCTTTTAAATTATCTGCAGGACAAGAATATAGACAAATACCGTGCGCTTATTGAGAGGCTCGGCTTGCGCAAATAGCAAGCCGGCAAGCCGTAGTTTGGCTTCGCGCCGCCCATCTCTTGTTCCCGTTGCCTTCGGCGGACGGCTTGATTGCCCCGTGTTTCTTTTGCCTATTCATTCCGGGCGCCGCCTTGCTGATTGCCGCCGCCTCGTTTTGTTCCTAAAAAATGGTAACGCCGCATATTCTGCGATAACATTCCGCCGCCGTTATGTTTGGGGCAAAGGCATGTGCGGCGTACATCGTTCCCGCCATTTTGCATTATTTCCTTGACAAGCGGAAAAATAGCGTGTACAATACGAGGCAATTAGAGGTTCACTACACAAACTCAAACCGTTGACGCGGAGATAACGGCGCATGTGCGGTTACAGAGAGCGGGGGCAAGCTGGAAGCCCCGTACAACGCAATGCGTCAAATGGACCGCTGAGGGCGCGGGGAAAAGGGATCTTTCCCTTAGTATTACGCGACGTCGCGCACACGTAAGTTGCGGGGGATATGATGGTATCCCATGAGGGGCGTGGGCTTTGTGCCTGCGAAACAAGGTGGCACCGCGGTTGATTTGATCACCCGTCCTTGACGAAATTTTCAGTCGGGGACGGGTTTTTGCGTCCCCGGGAAAGGAGCCGCAAATGATCAGGCCCACGCTCAAAGAAACGCGCGAACTTGCCAAAGGGCATACGCTTGTGCCGGTGGCGCTGGAGGTGTTTTCCGATTTGACCACCTCCATACGGGTATTGAAAAATTTAAGCGAAAAAGGGGGCAATTATTATCTTTTGGAAAGCGTCGCCACCGGCGATGCCTGGGGACGTTATTCTTTTCTCGGCTGCGACCCCGGGCTTGTTTTGCGCGGCCGCGACGGAAAGGTAACGGCGGAACGCGGGGGGACGAAAGAAGCCGTCGCGGGCGCTCCGCTCGACGTCCTTGCCCAGGCCTTCGCCCGCTCTAAAAGCCCGCGCGTCGAATGGCTGCCGCCTTTCACCGGCGGCTTTGTCGGGTATTTTTCTTATGAATTTGCCCGTTACGCGGAACCGTCGCTTCTTTTGAACGCCCAGGATCCGGAAGGCTTTGACGACTTTTGCCTGATGAAGATGGACAAGGTGGTCGCTTTCGACCATTTTCGCCAGAAAATCATTCTCATCGCGAACGCCGACGTGTCCGACCCAGCCAAAATCGAAGAAAATTATATAGAAGCGGTAGCCGCCCTGAAAGACATGGAACGCCTAGTGCTGGCGCAGCCCGGGGCAACCGATATACGGCCGGGGGAATGTGGGGATTTTACGGCGCGGTTTTCCCGGGAGGAATATTGCGCGAAGGTACTTTGCGCCAAACAATACATAAAAGAAGGGGATATTTTTCAGGCCGTGCTTTCCAACCGTTTCAGCGCCCCTTTCGCCGGCAGCCTTTTGTGCGCCTATCGGACGCTGCGTACGACCAATCCCTCGCCTTACATGGTGTATATGCGTTTTGAAGATTTGGAAGTGGCCTGCACTTCGCCGGAAACATTGGTTTCCCTGCGCGGCCGAACTCTTCATACCTATCCTCTGGCCGGCACCCGGCCGCGCGCCGAAAGCCCCGATGCCGACAGCCGGCTGGAGCGGGAATTGCTGGCCGATGAAAAAGAATTGGCCGAACACGATATGTTGGTTGACCTTGGCCGCAACGACCTCGGCAAGGTCAGCGCGTTCGGCAGCGTAAAAGTGGAGGAATACCGCCATATAAAGAGGTTTTCCCATGTCATGCACATATCGTCGCGCGTGAGCGGGGAACTGGCGGAAGGCAAAACCGCCTTGGCCGCCCTGTGCGCCGCGCTGCCGGCCGGCACCCTTTCCGGCGCGCCCAAGAAGCGCGCGATGGAAATCATCGACGAGCTGGAAGGGCTAAAGCGCGGACTGTATGGCGGCGCTTTAGGATATATCGCCTTTACCGGCAATATGGACTTATGCATAGGCATCCGCATGGCCGTACACAAAAACGGAAAAGTGTTTGTGCAGGCCGGCGGCGGCGTGGTGGCCGACAGTTTGCCGGAGAATGAATACGAGGAGACGCGCGGCAAGGCGCGGGCAATTGTCAACGCTTTAAAAGGCGGGAGGGAGGCGTAGAATATGGTATTGATCATTGATAATTACGACAGTTTTTCTTACAATCTTTATCAGGTTACCGGGCAGCTTTGCCCGGACACGCGGGTAATCAAAAACGACGAGATGACCGTGGATGAAATCGCTTCCCTCGCGCCCGGGCACATCATAATATCGCCCGGCCCCGGCCGGCCGGCCGATGCCGGCGTCTGCGAAGGGCTGGTTTTGCGGTTGATGGCCGACACGCCGATCCTCGGCGTATGCCTTGGACACCAGGCGATCTGCGAAGCCCTTGGCGCGGCGATAGTTTACGCCCAAAAATTGATGCACGGCAAACAAAGCGCCGTCCATATCGCCAGCGGCAGCCCACTGTTCAAAGGCTTGCCGCCGCTCATTCGCGCCGGGCGCTATCATTCCCTCGCCGCCCGGCGCGACAGCCTGCCGGAGGAACTGTTGGTGATCGCCGAAGACGCGGACGGCGAAGTTATGGGAGTAAAACACAAAAAATACGATCTGTACGGCCTGCAATTTCATCCTGAATCCATACTCACGCCCACGGGCGGGCGGATAATCGAAAACTTTCTCGCGATCGGAGGCGGCCGGGCATGATCAAGGAAGCAGTGCGCAAAATTTTGTCCGGGGAAGACTTGAGCGCGGCGGACGCGCGGGGAGCCATGCTGCAAATGATGGACGGGGAGGCCACCGCCGCTCAAATGGGGGCTTTCCTCGCGGCTATGCGGCTCAAAGGCGAAACTATAGGGGAAATTACCGCCTGCGCGGAAGTTATGCGGGAAAAATGCCTTAAACTCAAGCCCGGGACCGATGTCCTCGATATTGTCGGCACCGGCGGGGACGAGATGTTTTCTTTTAATATATCCACCGTTTCCGCTTTCGTTGCCGCCGCCGGCGGCGTGCCGGTCGCCAAGCACGGCAACCGCAGCGTGTCAAGCAAATGCGGCAGCGCCGATGTGCTGGAAACTTTAGGCGCTTGTATCGCGCTGACCGCCGAAGGGAGCGAGGCCGTACTGAAAAAAACCGGCATATGTTTCATGCTGGCAAACGTCTATCACGCCGCGATGAAACATGTCGCGCCGATCCGCCGGGAATTGGGCGCGCGGACAATTTTTAACATTCTTGGCCCTTTGGCCAATCCCGCCGGCGCCACTTTGCAGCTTTTGGGCGTATATGATGAAAACTTGGTGGAGCCCCTGGCGCGCGTGCTTTCCAACCTTGGCGTAAAACGCGCGATGGTGGTGCACGGACGCGACGGCCTGGATGAGATAACCCTGACCGGCCCGTCTACCGTCTGCGAGGTGGCGGACGGCCAGATAAACAGCTATTTCCTGGCGCCCGAGCAGTTCGGTTTCAGCCGGTGCCGGCCGGAGGATTTGACCGGCGGCTCACCGGAAGAAAACGCGCGGATCGCACGGCGCATACTGGGCGGGGAAAAAGGCCCCAAACGCGATACGGTCGCCCTCAACGCCGCCTGTTGCCTGTATATGGGCAATCCCGGCCTGACCTTGCGCCAGTGCGTAGCCTTGGCGCAGGAGTTGATCGACAGCGGGGCGGCCAGGCAAAAACTGGATGATTTTATCCTGGCGACGCAGGAGGCGGCAAAACAAGGTTTGTCTCCGAACTAACCCGCCGCAAAGTTTTGCCACATCGGGCGAGTTTCATAAGATCGATGAGCGGATTGGGAAAATTGAGGACGAGCAAAAATCCAGCTCCGAAATGCAAAAACAAATCGGCGTTTACCACAAGACCCACAAAGTATACGACGCCTATAAAAGGTCCGGTTGGGACAGGGCTTTCTATGACGCGAACGCCGCCGACATCATCCTTCACCGCGCCGCCAAGAAATATTTTTATGCGGAAGGTTGAGGCGGAAAGCCGTTGCCGATTGCTTTACTGAAATTTGTTTTTTATAAAGTTTTCAATGTCTTTGCTCAACGGCGAAGAAAAAGAGTTGAGGATAGCCATTATTTTATCCTCAACTCTTTCATTAAGCGCATCTCGCAGATTTGCTATTTTGTATGTAACCATAATAACTATTCCGTCTTGAAAAGCCGCTTAAGTCTTTCCCCTTCCATATTTTCACCAGAATGTTTCATGTCTACTTTTTTGGCAGTCTTTCCGATTGCGGTTTCAATAGCATTTACTAAATTCTTAGCTAACTGCTTAACTTTTATGGTTATGTTCTTAAGAATGCTACCTGTAGCCACAACAATCAACTCATCCACATTTTAGATAGCGTCGTCAATAGCCATGCAACTATGAAATATGGGCAAATAAAAAGATTGCGAGGCGAGAAAAATGCAAGCAGCGTATCGTCGACATGATATAAGCGATTAAGCTTAGGATGTACTGGAGCCAAATTTGCTCGGGCGCAAAGGCACTTGGGGCGGCAACGCGAGAGACAACCGGCAGTTCATAAACGGAGTGTTCTGGATATTGGGGACTGGGGCGCCGTGGAGGGACTTGCCGCCGGAGTACGGCGATTGGAAG